>DATGJN010000114.1:0-7500 GCA_035295165.1 bacterium | reverse complement strand
AAGTTTCCAAACTTGCCCCTTACGGGAGGGATCCCGTAAGCAAACCGGCTCATATCGGTGAAGCCCTAACGGCGGCGAAAGCCGGACGAGGGTAATACCGAGGGAAGCCGCGAAGTATGCGGCCCTGTAACGACTCCGGGCTCGACCCGGGGTGGCGCTCACTGGCGGAAGCCGCCAAATCTGCGGGCGCCACAAGACGCCGGTATCTCAGACGGGGATGCGGTGGATACGCACTGGTATCTGACGGGATATGTGGACGGTGAGGGATGCTTCTGCGTAACGTTCAATCGCAGCAGGCGTCACGCACTAGGATGGGATATTCGGCCGAGCTTCTCGGTCAGCCAAAATCGCGATCGTGCTGAGGTGTTGTACCTACTTCAGCAGACGTTAGGATGCGGCTGGATCAGACCGGATCGCTCGGATCGCACGCTGAAGTATGAAGTCCGGAGTATCCCTGAACTGGTCCACAACGTGGTCCCGCACTTTGAGTGCTACCCACTGCGCGCAAGTCAGGTGCGTGAGTTTGAGGCGCTCGCGGAAGTTTGCAAGATGATGTTCCGCAAGGAGCATCTTGTCCGCCCTGGTTTCGCCAAGATTGTCGAGTTGGCCGGGCGGCTGAACGCCTCAAGCAAGAAGCGCTATCCTCGATCCGAGATAAAGGTATAGTCTACGCCCTCTGGAGACAGGGGATCGCGCGAAGTTCCGACCTGCACGAATGGTGTAACGACTTGAGCGCTGTCTCGACCAGGGACTCGGCGAAGTTGTGGTGTCAGTGAAGACACTGACTACCCGCAGCTGGACGGAAAGACCCCGTGGAGCTTTACTGTATCCTGTCATTGGATGTGGTTCTCTCATGTAGAGGATAGGTGGGAGGCTGCGAAGCCGGGGCGCTAGCTTCGGTGGAGCCAACGGTGGAATACCACCCTTGATAGAATTACGTCCTAACCGACGACCTCATCGGTTGTCGGGACAGTGGCAGGTGGGCAGTTTGACTGGGGCGGTCGCCTCCTAAACAGTAACGGAGGCGCCCCAAGGTCCCCTCAGCACGGTTGGAAACCGTGCGGCGAGTGTAAGGGCATAAGGGGGCTTGACTGTGAGGCCAACAAGCCGAGCAGGGACGAAAGTCGGGCCTAGTGATCCTACGGCGGCAAGTGGAAGCGCCGTGGCTTAACGGATAAAAGCTACCCCGGGGATAACAGGCTGATCTCCCCCAAGAGTCCACATCGACGGGGAGGTTTGGCACCTCGATGTCGGCTCATCGCATCCTGGGGGTGTAGTAGCTCCCAAGGGTTGGGCTGTTCGCCCATTAAAGCGGTACGTGAGCTGGGTTCAGAACGTCGTGAGACAGTAAGTGACCGCTGCTGTCTATAAATCCGGCTATATGCTGGGAGGCCTGAGAATCCCACGCTACCAGGAATGCTGGTGACAATGCGATGGGTGCAGGTTATCAGCAGGGAAGACCAGACGAAGCGATCTGGAACCCTCAGAGACTGTACGCCGGATCCCTCACCACGGTGAGGGAAAGATACAGTCCGAGCTCCTAGGCGACTAGGAGAGGCAGGCAGAAATGACCTGCCCCTCTCTGTGGATGCCACAGAGGGAGTAACAAAACTGTCGGTCCCTATCCACTGCGGGCGCAGGAGGCTTGAGGGGTGCTGCTCCTAGTACGAGAGGACCGGAGTGGACGCACCGCTGGTGTACCGGTTGTCCTGCCAAGGGCACGCGCCGGGTAGCTATGTGCGGACGGGATAAGCGCTGAAAGCATCTAAGCGCGAAGCCCACCTCAAGATGAGGCCTCCCACCGGGTAACCGGGTAAGACCCCAGGTAGACTACCTGGTTGATAGGCCGGAGGTGTAAGGGCCGTGAGGCCTTGAGCTTACCGGTACTAATCGGTCGAGGGCTTGAAGGTATGGCCTTAGGGGTAGCTGTATGGAGCTTGCACCGTGGCTCGGAGTCTTAGGCCAAGGTCCTTATTTGCAAGCAGGGCCGGGATCCGAATGCACGAGCCATGGATGAACTGTGATGGGTTTCCGGTTGCCGGAGCCTGTCTCGAGAATTCCTGGTGGCGTTGCCGGAGGGGCCACACCCGTTCCCATTCCGAACACGGTAGTTAAGCCCTCCAGGGCCGATGGTACTGCGTGGGCAACTGCGTGGGAGAGTAGGTCGCTGCCGGGGATATTTCCGGTGGGGGAAGCTAGCTTCCCCCACCGTTCCTTCTTGCTTGTCCCAGCACGCTCACCATCATTGCGCTCCGTTTGATCGTGGACGAACCAACGATGCAGAGCCTCTTTGCGTCGAGGGGATTACGGATCGCTCGTGTGATGCCGGTGTCGCGGGTATAGGGAGGGTATGGCCATGCCGATGATCAAGCCACCGCTCGAATCGTTGCTCGATCGCGTGGACAACAAGTACTCACTCGTGATCGGCGTTGCGAAGCGCGCGCGCCAATTGAAAGAAGGTCACCTCCCGATGGTAGACGTGGCGAGCACGAACCCCGTCACCGTGGCGTTGGAGGAGATCGCCGCCGGCAAGGTGCGCGCGGAGATGGGTTCCGATCCGCCGAAGGGGTAGCCACGGGTGGTGCGTTGGGAGGCTGGGCCGCGCGGTCCGGCCTTCTTTGTTTTTCCCGGGGTCAGCGCCGGCGTGCGTTCAGGCGAGCAGCGTCTCGAGCGGCATGTACGTTAGGTGATGCGCCTCGGCAACGGCCGCGTACGTCGTGTGTCCTTCGGCCGTGTTGACGCCGCGCGCGAGCGAAGGATCTTCGCGCGCCGCTTGCCGCCAGCCCTTCGCTGCGAGGTGGAGCGCGTAGCCGATGGTCGCGTTCGTCAGGGCGAACGTCGAGGTGCGAGGCAGCGCACCGGGCATGTTCGTGACGCCGTAGTGTAACACGCCGAATTTCTCGATGACCGGGTGGGTGTGGCTCGTCGGCTCCGTGGTCTCGACGCAGCCGCCCTGGTCCACCGCGACGTCCACGATCACGGAGCCCGGCTTCATCGTGCGCACCATCGCCTCGCTGACAAGATGCGGCGCGCGGGCCCCCGGGATGAGCACCGCGCCCACGAGCAGGTCGGCGTACGTCATCGCTTGTTCCAGGGTCACCGGGTTACTCATCACGGCCATCGCGCGGCCGTGCAGAATATCGTCCAGATACGCCATGCGGCGTGGACTCTTCTCGAGCACGACCACCTGGGCGCCCATGCCGGTGGCAATCTTGGCGGCGTGGCTTCCCACTACTCCGCCGCCGATGATCACCACGTTGGCCGGAGCGACCCCCGTAACTCCGCCGAGCAATGTCCCCTTGCCGCCCGCCGTTTTCTTCAGGTAGAACGCGCCTTCCTGGACCGCCATACGTCCGGCCACCTCGCTCATTGGCGTCAGCAGGGGGAGTTCACCGTCGGGAAGTTGGACGGTCTCGTATCCGATCCCGACCGTCCGGCTTGCGAGGAGCGCATGCGTGAGCGCGGGCTCCGCGGCGAGGTGGAGGTACGTGAACAGGATGAGGTCCGAGCGCAGATACCGGTGCTCTTCGGGCAACGGCTCTTTGACCTTGAGCACCATCCCCGCGGCCCACGCATCCGCTGCCCGCTCGACGATCCTGGCGCCGCGGCGCTCGAAGTCGCGGTCGGGGATCCCGCTCTGCTCGCCGGCGTCACGCTCGACCAGTACCTCGTGGTCCGCGGCGATCAGCTCGTGGACGCCCGCGGGCGTGATGGCAACGCGGCCTTCCTGATCCTTGATCTCTTTGGGGACGCCGATGCGCATCGATGAGATCCCTCCCTCGGCGTTCGCCTCGGAACCGCCGGCGACGACCGCCGGCCTCTCGGGTTAGGCGCGGGCGCCGATGCGCTCGAAGAACCGCATGACCGCCACGATTCCCTTGTGGAAGTGTTCGAGATCGAGCCGCTCGTCGGGGCTGTGCGCATTCGAGTCGGGCGTAGCCCACCCGGTGACGACCGTCGGAAGCCCCAACTGTTCGATGAAATCGGCGACGATCGGTACGGAACCACCCATGCGCGTGAACACCGCCTCGCGCCCGAACGCGTCGGTGAGCGCGCGCTGTGCTGCGACGACGGCGGGCACGGTGGCTGCCATGACGACGGGTTGCGCGCCGTTCGTGACACGGACGGTAACCTGCGTGCCGCGCGGCTGTAGCGAGCGGACGTGCGCGGCGAACAGCCGCCCGATTTCCGCCGGGGTCTGGTTCGGGACGAGCCGCATGCTGATCTTGGCGGTGGCGCGGGCCGGGATCACGGTCTTGAACCCTTCGGCGGTGAAGCCGCCAGGCATGCCGTGCACGTCGAGCGTCGGACGTGTCCACATTCGCTCGAGCGGCGTGTAGTCCGGCTCGCCCGTGAGCGCGGCGGAGCCGACCTCATCGCGGAGGAACGCGGCTTCGTCGAACGGCAATCGGTCCCATCCCGCGCGCTCCGCGGGACCCGGCGGGACGACACGGTCGTAGAACCCGGGGATGCGAACGTGCCCGTTCGCGTCCTTGAGCCCCGTGATGATCTCGGCGAGGGCGATGAACGGGTTGGGGGCGACCCCGCCGTAGAGCCCCGAGTGCAGATCGCGCGCGGCGCCCTGCACTTCGACCTCGCCCCCGACGATGCCGCGCAGGCCGAGGGCGATCGCCGGGATGCCCGGAGCAAACACGCCGAAGTCCAGCACCAGCGCGGCGTCGGCACGCAACCGGTCTCCGTGGGACCGGACGTACGCTTCGATGCCCGCGCCGCCGCATTCTTCCTCGCCCTCGATGATCAACTTCACGTTGACGGGGAGCGCTGTCCCGGTCTGCAGGTAGGCCCGGACCGCCGCCATCAGCGTGAACATCTGGCCCTTGTCGTCTGCCGCGCCGCGGGCGTAGAGGCCGCCGTTGCGCACGGTCGGCGAGAACGGCGGTGCCGTCCACAGCCCGTCCGGGTCAGTGGGCTGGACGTCGTAGTGGCCGTACCCGAGCACCGTAGGGCGCCCCGGGGCTCCCAGCCATTCTGCGTACACAAGCGGGTGGCCGGCCGTCGGGATCAGGTCCACCGTCATGCCGATCTCCCGCAGGTGCTTCGCAACCCACTGCGCCGCGTGTCGGATATCCTCCCGGTGAGCCGGCAGGGTGCTGATGCTGGGGATGCGGAGCAGATCGCACAACTCGGCTTCGAACTGCGGGCGATGCGCCTGAACGAACTCGACCGGTGTGGGCATGCGTTCTCCCCCCCTGACGGAGCGTGCGACACGAGGTTCCGCGCTGGCGCGAGGCGGTCCTGCCGCGGGGCATGCCGGCGATGCGGGCCGGGCGGATCGTGTGCCGCGGTGCTCGCGCGGCGTGCGTCGCATCTTGCGTTGCCATCACCGACGTCGGGTGCGGGCCCCTCCGCGCCGATGGGCGGGGCGCGTGATATAATGAGCGTCGCTGGCGGCGTAGCTCAGGTGGTCAGAGCACGCGGTTCATACCCGCGGAGTCGGGGGTTCGAAGCCCTCCGCCGCCACCACCACTGATTCCCTTCTTGCCTCTTCGTCCTTTGGTGTGATTCGCCACGCTTCTCCCGGCGGCCCACGGGTCCTTCGTAGGAAGCACGTTGGGGGCCACCGAATCTGCCGCTCGTGCCCACCTTGGTTGTTGCGGGAAGGACCTGGGACCCCGCCGCGTGCCGTCGGCGATACAGGCGCGGCCGCGTCCCGGCCGAGGCGCGCGCATGATCGGTGGTGCGCAGCTGGTCGCCCGCGTCCGCGACACCGTCCGGCGCCACGCAATGCTGCAAGGTGGGGAAACGGTGATCGTGGCGGTTTCCGGCGGCGCCGATTCCACCGCGCTGCTGCGTTCGCTCGTCGGGCTGCGGGCGGATCTCGGCCTCGAGCTCCGCGTCGCGCATTTCAACCATCTGCTGCGGGAGGACGCGGGAGAGGACGCGACGTTCGTGGCGGAAGTGGCGCGCGGGCTCGGCCTTCCATACCATGAGGGCAGCGGGGATCCGCGAGCGTTCGCCGCGCGCACGGGACGTTCCGTGGAGGACGCCGCGCGCCACCTCAGATACGCGTTCCTGGTCTCGGTCGCCGCCGCGGCGTCGGCCGACGTGATCGCCACCGGTCACACCCTCGACGATCAGGCCGAGACCGTTCTGATGCGTCTCCTGCGGGGCGCGGGCCCATGGGGGCTGGCTGGGATTCCGCCCGTGCGACCGCATGCCGGTATGAGGTTGATCCGACCGCTGATCGAGACCCCACACGTCCTCGTCGAAGCGTCGCTGCGGGCCGAGGGCGTGGTGTGGCGCGAGGATCCGACGAACCGGGACCACGCCATGCTGCGCAACCGCATTCGCCACGTCTTGCTTCCGACGCTCGAAGGGTATAATCCTGATGTACGGGGCACACTTGCGCGGCTCGCGGAGGTCCTCCGCGACGAAACGGCCGCGCTCGACGAACTCGCAGTCGGTCGCGTAGGCGCGGTGCTGTCCGGCGATAAACCCGCGGTGCGCGTAGCGCTGGCGCCCTTCGCGGCGTTGCCGTCGGCGCTTCAGCGCCGCGCGTTACGCGAGGCCGTGCGGCGGGTGCGCGGGACTTTGCAGGGGGTCGCGTTCGTTCACCTTGAGGGAGCGCGGAAAGTGGCGCTCGAGGGGCGGACCGGTGCGGTGGCGGAGTTGCCGGGTGGTGTACGGGCCGTCCGGCTGCGGGCGGTGCTCGAGATCGGGACCACGGCGCGCGCGCCGAGACGTGGAGCTCCGCGATCCGGATTGTAATAAGGTGATAGGCAGTTGCAACGTCGGGACGGACGGATCGGAAGGGACCGGAGGGGACGAGAGGCACTGACGGAAAGGCGTATGCGCGCGCGGCGCGTGTATGCGGGTGCGGACCTGTGTGCTATAATTTTTTGAAGAGGATCCGCACACCTTGCCCCCTGGCGCTCCGGGTCCAGTGGCTGGCGTCTACGAGGAGGTCCCGGAGTGTTCAATAAGTATGTGCGCAATCTGCTCGTATGGGCGCTGATCCTCGTGGTCGTGCTCTATTTGGTGTTGCCGCTCTACCACCAGCGGGCGCCGCGTGAGGAGATCTCCTACAGCGACTTTCTCGACAAGGCTCAGTCGGGTCAGATCACCCAGGTCACGGTCAGCAACGAGGCCGTCTCCGGACAGCTGAAGGATGGTCGCTCGTTCCGTGCCTACGTGCCGGCCAACGACGGCTCGTATCTTCCTCTCTTGCAGGCGAAGGGCGTCACGATCACGGTGGAGCCGCAGTCGCGATCGTCGCTGTGGCCGAACCTGTTGACGACGATGCTGCCGTTCCTCGTGCTCGTGGGCCTCTGGATGTTAATGCTGCGGCAGGCCCAGTCGGGGTCGAACCAGGCGATGTCGTTCGGCAAGAGCCGGGCACGGCTGCACACGGAGGCGAAGACGCGGGTCACGTTCGAGGACGTGGCGGGGGTGGAAGAAGCGAAGGAGGAGCTCGAGGAGATCATCGAGTTCCTGCGGCATCCGAAGAAGTTCCAGGCGCTGGGGGCGAAGATCCCGCGG
>DATGJN010000113.1 GCA_035295165.1 bacterium | reverse complement strand
CTAGCGGCCCAAGGCACCGAGCCCAGCCCACCGATGCGATCATCGCGCACCGGCCGGGCGGACAGGAGGTGATATCGAACACCTGACGGGCTGGGGAATTTTCAACCGGCACTACGCGGAGATTTCAACCGGTGTTGACAGGGCAAGCAGATAGGCGGGCGACATCGACGAGATCACCTCCCACAGCATCGCACACACCAGCGCGACAGCTCGACTGGTTTTCTGCGGGCGGTCATGCTACCCATAGTAGCTGCACTACCCATCTCGTCGTCCAGCCGTTCTCTCCGGAGGCGGAGTCCCTCCATCCCGGGCGGAGGCTTTTAGCAAACCTCGCTTCGGAGCGTGCCCGCTGAGTAGCCCCTTGCAACTACAGCCATTTCATACCCACCATCAGTCTTCCTCAGCCCTGAACTATAACCCAAACCTCGCCTGTCTCCCGCCGGACTCCCGCATTCGAGATCGGCGATCACCCCATGGCTTCCACTGACCTGTATCCTAAGACACGCTCAGCGCTGAACCCAAGGAGTCCAGCGCGGCCGTTCCATCAATGACGCTAGCATGTGACATTGCGTCTCTCCAACCCGCACAATGGCGAACTGGATCGCACCTTTCCTGCAAGTTTTCTGCAATCAGATCCGTCACGCGCCCGATGGGTGTCAGTTTCTCCGCGGACTACAGTGTTGGTGAAGTAAGTACTGGTGGGGCGGCGCAACCAGAGCGTTGATAGTCGTGGATGCTGCCGATACGATGGCGTTGAATATGTACATTCAGTGCCCGCACTGCGAAGCGTGGGTGCGCGCCGAGGACTGGGTCGCGCATCTGCGCGAAGAGCACCCGCACGCCTACGAGGAGTACCAGTCGCTCGCGATGGTGCGCCGGGAGGGCTGGCCACCGCGCTTGTTGCGTGGCGTGGGGAAGGCCGTATGATCTCCACACGCGAAGCTGCTGGTACCCTCGATTCCCATTGACGAGCGCACGGGATAATCCACCTGGTGGACTGGGCGGATAGCCCAGGCTGTTCCGGGCCTCCTCATCGAGCCAGGACCGCTTGTCTGGCGACCTCTTGCCGCTGCGACGGAGACATCTTTGTCCGTCGCGGGGCCGCCCCGCTTAGCCAGACGCGCCGCGTCGGGACCTTGCTCCGTTTTGCCTTGGCGGCAACCGGCCCGGGTCGTGAAATCGGGTCCGCGGTGGACACTCCACTGCGCGCGTTGCTGCCACTCTTACGGTGGCAAGGGTCTTTGTGGCGTGTGTTCGCTTGTGGCAGCACGATGTGGCCCTGTCCAGAAGGAGCAGGCGGGCCACCACCTCGGCGTGATCGACCGGCGCGGACAAACACCCGCGGGCCGGTCGCGCAAGCGCACCCCGCCAGGCCGATGGGCAAGGAGCGACGACCTGAACGGGGCGTACGCGCGCGATCGCGATCCGGCGCGAGTGGCTCCGGTCACCTGCTTGGTCTGACTACCGCCGCGGCCGCCGGTGGTGCCTGCAGCTCTTCTCGTAGGAACCGGAGCATCTCGTCGCGCGGGAACTCGGAATGGGCGCGCTTCGTGTGCGCCTCTTCGACCTTCTGGAGGGTGGCGAGGAGTTCGAGCGCGGCCGTCCAGAGGTGCGGGTCGGCGTGGGCCTCCCGGTCCTTCACGAAGAACCACCGGAGGACCCGTCCGTACCGCATCGCACTGTAGCCGAACACGTGCCACACCATCTCCGCGTCCAGCTGCCCGCGTCCGAGCAAGAGGCCGACCGACTCGAAGAAGTTCGGGACCTCGCTGCTCACGCCTTCATGGGACACGGACGTGCCCGACTGGACGGACGACAACAGCATGCCCGCGAGGCGCTTTCGCTGTTCGACCATCCGCGCCGAGTCCCACTGCGTTGCGTAGTGCAAGAGCAGTCGGGCCCGGAGATCCTCGCGCATCATGTCGATATGGGCCCGCGCCATGCGCTCGGTCACGTCGCGCTGTTCGATCGCCGCCTGCTCCACGGCGGCCACCTGCGCGGTCGCGGCCTCGCGCATCGTCTCGATCTGCGCGCGGGCGTCCCGCCGTGACCGTCGCGCAAGCGCCCACGCCAGGGCCGCGGCCACAACCGCGAGCAGCCATGTACCAATCGCCGTCCACGCCTCCCACGAGAGAGGCCCAACACCCGTCGCTGTCAATTCCCAGGCCATCGGCACACTACTCCTCGTCTGATAGATCACCAGTACGCCATGGTGTTGTACCGCTCCTTGGGGGACGTATCGGTGAATCCGAATCAAACGGACAGTCCGGGCCGACCCTGTGCCACAAAACCTGCGCGTGCGTGCTCGAACGGAGGACGGTCGTGCGTTGACACGCGTCCGCACGTCTTCGTACGCTAGGGTTCGGCGCCCTGCCGGTTGCAGGATTGGCGATGCGGCCGAGCGCGGTGCGTCGGGTTGGACGAGTCCCTTCCGGAAGGACCGCGATGCGGCGAAGCCCACGGATCTCGAACTGGCTGGCAGCACCGGCAGCGGCGGTGGTCATGGTCGCGCTGCTCGCGCCGCGGGTCGCCTCCTGGCGTGCTACGCCCGCGTTGATCAGCGTGGAGCGCGCGCGCGCCGGGAATGTGGCCCCTGTGGTGGCGCGGGTACCGGGGACCGTGGCCCAAGTGAGCGCCGTGGCACGCGAGCACGTAAAGGCCGGGACGGTGCTCGTGGAACTCGATCCCACGACATACCGGTTGACGCTGGTCCAGGCGCGTGCGCGGGTGGCGAAAGCGCGCGCGGCGGTCGGGCTCGCGCGTACGGCCCTGTCGGACGGTGAGCGGGCCGCGAGCGTCGGGGTGGGGGAGGCGCTGCGCACGCTCCCGCCGGTCCACCCTGTCCGACCGGCCGCGCAGGCCCGCGCGGGGACGGGCGATCGCGCCGTGGCTGAGGCGGTCGTGCAAGCGGAGCGACAGATGGCAGCCGCACGGGCCGATGTCCTCCGCGCCGCGCAGGCGCAACTGGACAGCGCGCGACAACAGACCGACCGGGACCAAGCCCTGCTCGCGGACGGGGCCATCCCCGCCGACCGGTTGGCCGCGGACACTGCGGCGTCCGAGACGGCGCGGGCGCAGGTGGAGGCCGCTGCGGTCGGGGTTCGGCAGGCGCAAACCCGACTCGCGTCCGCCTCGAGCGCACCCCCCCAGGCCGACAGACCGGAGGAGCTACGCGATCGCGCCGCCACGTCGTCCGAGATCGAGGGCGCCCAGGAGGCCGTGGCTCAGGCGCAGGCACGCGCGCGCACCGCCGGCGCCGAGTTGGCGGCGGCGCGGCAGCAGGGTGATCACGACCAGGCGCTGCTGGTAGACGGAGCGATTCCGGCGCAGCAGGTGGCCGCGGACGGCGATCGGTCCTCGAGGGCGCAGGCGCGGGCGGACGTCGCCGATGCGTCGGTGCGCGAAGCCCAGGCGCATCTGGTTTCGCTGCTCGTGGCGCGTCGGGACGCCGACCTGTCACGGCAGGCGACCGGGGAGGCTGCCGCCGAGGCCGCCCGGCAGGTCGCGCGTGCGGAAGGGCTGGCCCGCCGGGCAGAAGCGCAGATCGTCGAGGCCCAGCGGCGCGCTCGCGACCTTGCCGCCGCACAGGCCGACGTCATCGACGCGGAGGACGCCGCTCGGAGCGCCGACGTTGCGCTCGCACAGACGGTGATCCGCGCACCGGCGAGCGGATGGATCATGGACAGCGCCGTGGCACCGGGGCAACGCGTGCGGACGGACCAACGTGTGATGTTGATCGCGATCGATCCGGCAGGCGCCCCTGACGCGGTGCCGGCGGGTTCACCAGCCCCCGGCGCGATCGATCCCCCGGCCGGACGACCCGCCGCCGCGCCCCCGTCCGGGACCGACGCGTGGGTTTGGCCTGGAGCCGCATTGGCGGTTCCTCAACAAAGCGGCGAGCGCCGCGAACGCCTGGTACGGATCGCCGAGCAAGAACACCACGTGCTCGCTGACCTCGAGGCCGAGTCCGCGCGGATCCGCGCGATCGTCGTGCGGTCCGGCTCTGGGGAGCATCGCGGGCCGGTCCCGACCCTGCTCAACGGCAGGCTACCGTGGCCGGTGAAAGGCGACATCACGTCCGAGTACGGATGGCGCATTCATCCGATCTTCCACACCCCAGAGTTTCACACCGGCATCGACATCGCCGCCCCCATGGGGACGGTGGTCCGCGCCCCGGCCGATGGTACGGTGATCTTCAGCGGGTGGATGCCGGCGAACGGGATGCTGGTGATCCTCGACCACGGCAACGGACTGTCCACGACGTACTCGCACCTTTCATCCAGCGCGGTGCGGGTCGGCGAGCACGTGTGGAAGAGCCAGGTCATCGCGCGCGTCGGGAGCACGGGTTGGAGCACCGGCCCGCACCTCTACTTCGAGATCCGCGAGGGTGGGCGACCCGTCGATCCGCTTGAGCCGTAGGGCGAGACCAACGCGGCGGGCCGCGATCAGTGCACGATCCGGGTCTCGCCGAGGACGCGCCGGAGGATTCGCGCGCGCCGCTCCAACCGGCGCTGCACCTTTCGCCACTCGCGGAGCTTCGAGCGGACGATCCGCAGTTGTGCTTCCGTCATGGCCAGCTCGGCCATCTCCTGTTGGCTTTTCACGACGCCGACCTCCTCTGTCATCGGTCGCATCCAGCGTAGCGGGCGATGATGACAAACCCATGACGGGCGCGCGGACGCGGCGTCGTGCGCGTCAGCGCCCGAACGATGGCGGCTTGAGGTCGACGCCGCCGGGGTCGTTCAGGTAGCCTGGCGCTCGGCCCGGGACGCGGGTGTGCCCGCACTGCCAGCGGATGTGCATGTCGCGTCCGAGGACGAGCACTCGGTCGTGGAAGTCGTCGTTGAGCAGAAAGTCGCCGTTCGAAAGCCCGATCGCCAGCGACGGGTGGTCGAGACGTCCGTCACCGCTGGCGGGTGCGTACGACCAGACGATCCGGCCGGCGCGCGTCACCACCACGACCCGGCCCGGCCAGCTGTAGTCCACGACTCACGACGAATGTTCCGCGGCGGGCCCGTGCGCTCCGGCGGTGCGGGGGGAGGAGGAGCCCCGGGCGTCGCGGACGCGGCGAACAGGACGCCGCTCCAGAGCACCACTGCGAGGACGATCGCCAGGGGGGCCGAGACGCGGGTTCGCGTTGACACGACAGGTCCGCCGCGTGAGCACCCCGGCGGCGTCATCGGGTCCTTGTGCCGAGAGGGAATGGTCCTGCGCCGTGAGAAACCACCGGGAGGATCCGGACCGGGCGGTGCCGATGCACCAATGTCCGACAACCGAGACGTCTCGCGGCCGAATGTCCCCGGCACAGGCGGAGAAGCGGCGACATACCGCCGTTACATTCGACGAGGATCATGGGCGAGGATTGATCAAAACCGTTTCGAGGGAGGATCACGTGAGGACGATCGCAGCGGGGGCGCTTGTGCTCGTGTGCGCGGTAGTACTCGGGATGCCGCTGACAGGATCTGCGCAGAACATGATGATGGGCACGGCCGCGCAGATTCAGACGGAGTTGAAGACCGCCACGTTCCATGCGGGCGAGCTTGCCCAGAAGGCCAACGCGCTCGCGGCAGTCCAGCTGCACACGCACCATGTGCTGAACTGCCTGGAGGGCCCGAACGGCCCGGACTTCTTCGCGCAGGCGGGGAACCCGTGCCAGGGCCAGGGCAACGGGATCATCCCCGACCTCCAGGCGGCCGTGATGCACATGATGCCGGGCGCGCAGTCCGCGCTCCAGGAGGCGATGATCTCCCAGAGCCTGGCGAAGCAGGCCCTCGCCTCCAAGGACATCAATGAGGCCCAGCCGTTCGTGTTGGTCGTGTCCCGCCACCTCCAGGCGGCGTCCCAGGATCTCGGCCAGTAGACTCAGCGCAGCGCATCCCGGCCCCGGCGGCGTCCGCCGGGGCCGTGGCACGCCCGCCCGGCTCCCGCGCGGCCATGCACTCGCCGGTCGCGGCCGCCGTGCCCGCGGGGAGGGATGGGACCGCGCGCGGAGTAACTCTCAGGCGTTGCGGGGGCGCAGCGAGACAGCGGTGGCGTCCGCCGAGCCGGTGTCAGGGGGGAGCGAGGTGGCTCAGGTGCGGGCGACCGTGGAGTCGCGTGCCGTCCGGGGTGGACGGTCGTGTTGATCCACCCTCTCGTCGTGCACTTCCCGATCGCGCTGTTTCTTGCGAGCACCCTGTTCGACGTCATCGGGTCGCGCTCGCCGGACCTCCACTATCGTCGCGCGGCCTACTGGCTCGTTGGCCTCGGCCTGATCGGCGCGGGCGCGTCGATCGCGCTCGGCTGGACGGACTTGTTTGCGGTCGAAGCGCAGGGCGTAGGGACTGCGCTCGTCGTCCGCCACCAACTCCACAGTTGGGTCGCGTACGCCACGACGGCGGTGTACCTCGCGAACTTCCTGTGGCGGTGGCGTACGCAGAACTCGCCCGGGTGGGCGCTGCTGCCGTTGTCGCTCCTCGGCGCCGTCCTGATCGCCGCGACCGGGTACCTCGGCGCCGGGGTGCGCGACGCCATGTAGGGCAGGGCTCACTTTCCGCCGCCTCGAAATATTCGGGACGTTTCCGTCGTCTCAACGGGAGCAGTTCGCGGTACTATGGTGGTATTCGGAGGCCACGCCGCCGAACAGGCCGTTCCGAGACCCCGGCCGCAACCGGAGATCGCATGAGCGAATCGTACGACTCACGCGTGATTGAGGCCAAGTGGCAGACCCGATGGAACGCCGACGGGCTGTACCGCGTCGGCAACGACCCGTCGCGCCCGAAGTTCCTCTTCGTGACGATGTATCCCTACCCGAGCGGAGACCTGCACATCGGGCATTGGTACGCGATGACGCCGTCGGATGCGAAGGCGCGGTATCTGTCGATGCGCGGGCACAACGTCCTGTTCCCGATGGGGTTCGATGCGTTCGGGCTCCCCGCGGAAAACGCGGCGATCCAGCACGGGATCCATCCCTACAAGTGGACGATGGCAAACATCGAGCGTATGCGGGGCCAGCTACGCTCGATGGGCGCGATGTTCGACTGGTCGCGCGAGGTGGTGACCTGTCGTCCCGAATACTACACGTGGAACCAGTGGTTCTTCCTGAAGTTCCACGAGGCGGGGCTGGCCTACCGCGCCCTGGCCGCCGTGGACTGGTGTCCGAACTGCAATACCACGCTGGCGCGGGAGCAGGTGGTCGGCGCCGACCGCGTCTGCGAACGGTGCGGGACCCCCGTGATCAAGAAGGACCTCGAGCAGTGGTTCTTCCGGATCACCAAGTACGCGGACGAGTTGCTCGACTTCAGCAAGATGGAGTGGCCCGAGCGCGTGCAGACGCTCCAGCGCAACTGGATCGGACGCAGCGAGGGGGCGGAGATCGTCTACACGAGCGAGCAGGGCGATCCGATCACCGTCTTCACGACGCGCCCGGACACGCTGTTCGGCGCGACGTTCCTGGTACTCGCGCCCGAGCACCCGCTGGTTGAGAAGCTGACGACGTCGCAGCATCGGGCCGAGGTCACAGCCTATGTGTACCGGGCCCGCAGGCAGACGGAGATCGAACGGCTCGCCGAGGACCGAGAGAAGACGGGCGTGTTCATCGGGGCGTACGCCAGGCACCCGCTGACGAACGCGCGGGTGCCGATGTACATCGGCGACTACGTGCTGCTCACGTACGGGACCGGCGCGATCCACGCGGTGCCGGCGCACGACGGCCGGGACTTCGAATTTGCCAGGAAGTACCGCCTGCCGATCCCGGTGGTGATCTCGCCCCCGGACTGGGACGGCAAGCCGCTCGCACAGGCGTACGCCGGCGAGGGCGTGCTGGTCAACTCGGGCGCGTTCGACGGACTGCCGAGCGAGGACGCGAAGCGGCGCATCACCGAGGCGCTCGAGCAGGCCGGCCGCGGCCGGGCGGCCGTCACGTACCGACTGCGGGACTGGCTCATCAGCCGCCAGCGGTACTGGGGGACACCGATCCCGATCATCTACTGTCCCGCCTGCGGGGCGGTGCCGGTGCCGTACGCCGATCTGCCGGTCGTGCTCCCGGAGGACGCCGAGTTTCTGCCGACGGGCGAGTCCCCGCTCAAGCACAACGACGGGTTCCGCCGGACGACGTGTCCGACGTGCGGCGGAACCGCCGAGCGGGAGACCGACACGATGGACACCTTCGTCGATTCGTCCTGGTACCAGTTCCGGTACCTCGACCCCCACAACGGGGCGGCGCCGTTCGATGCGGCCAAGCTCCGCGCGTGGGCGCCGGTCGACCAGTACACGGGCGGGATCGAACACGCGGTCTTGCACCTGATGTACGCGCGGTTCTTCACGAAGGCGATGCGCGACCTCGGGCTCGTGCCGTTCGACGAGCCGATGCTGCGGTTGTTCAACCAGGGAATCATCCTCGGTCCCGACGGGAACCGGATGAGCAAGTCCCGCGGCAACGTCGTCAACCCCGACGACTACGTCGGGACGATGGGTGCGGACGTCGTGCGCGCGTACCTCATGTTCATCGGGCCGTGGGACGGCGGCGGGCCGTGGAACCCGAAGGGGATCGAGGGCGTGCACCGGTTCCTCCTGCGGGTGTGGCATCTCGTCGTCGATCCTCCGCCGGACGGCCGGGCCCCGTCGCTGGAGGTCCCGGCGCAGGTCCGGCGCGCGATCCACCAAACGTTGCGGCGTGTCACCGAGGATCTCGAGGGCTTCCGGTTCAACACCGCGGTCGCGGCGCTGATGGAGTGCGCGAACGCGCTGGGACGACTCCGCGAGGAGGGGGCGGCCGAGACCGCGGAGTGGCACCCGGCACTGCGCACGCTCGCGCTCATGCTCGCGCCGCTGACCCCGCATCTCGCGGAGGAGCTGTGGGCGCGCTTGGGCGGGACATACAGCGTGCACCGGCAGCCGTGGCCCGCCTGGGATCCGGCCGCCGTGCACGAGGACACCATGACGTTGGTGTTGCAGGTGAACGGCCGCGTCCGCGACCGCGTGACGGTGCCCGCCGGTCTCGACGATGTGCACCTCAAGGAGGCGGCGCTCGGCAGCGACAAGGTCCGGAAGTTCCTAGACGGCAAGTCGGTCGAGGATGTGATCGTCGTGCCCGGAAAGCTGGTCAACGTCGTCGCGCGGTAGGCGCGCGTCGCGAACTTTTCCCCGACCCCGCCCGTTGTAAGAGAGCAAATGGGCAGGCCGGCCGCGGTGGTGTCGATGGCGCGACCCAACGCCTCGCAGCCCGTCTCGTATACGACCGAGGAACTGGCGCGGTACGACGCGATCGTGCAGCGGTACGCGCGCCATGTTTACAACGTCGCGTATCGGATGACGGGCAATGAGGCCGACGCCCGGGACCTGTCGCAGGAGGCGTTCCTCCGCGTCTACCGAGCGTTGCGGCGGGTCGAGCCTGACGCGCCGCTGGAGAGCTGGCTGTACCGGATCGTGAGCAACTTGCACATCGACCTGCTGCGCAAGCGTCCGCGCGGGCGTGTCGAGTCGCTCGATGCGCCAGTGGAGACCCCGCGCGGCGAGTTCCTGCGCGAGATGCCGGATCCGGCGTCGAGCCCCGAGGCGATCATCGAGCGCGAGCAACTGGACGCGACGATTCAGCGGGTGCTCGGGACGTTGAGCGAGGATCTTCGGATGGTGGTCGTGCTGAGCGACGTGGAAGGCTATTCGTACGAGGAGATCGCGATGTCCTTGCGTGTGCCTTTGGGCACGGTGAAATCCCGGCTACATCGCGCCCGGCAGATCCTGCAACAGCGGCTCGGGCCGTACGTGGACGCCCGGCGGCGGGGGTGGGAGCGATGACGCTGAACCACGCTCGCGCGAGCCGGCTGCTCTCGGCGTACCTTGATCGCGAGCTCGATGCGGCCGAGACCGCCGCCGTCCAGGAGCACCTGCTGGACTGTGCGGTGTGCCGGGACGCCTACGACCGGCTTCGGGCCACGAAGGCGCTTCTCGGCGAACTGCCGGTCGCGGAGCCGCCGGCGGAGTTCTGGGCGGCGGTGCGGACGCCGCAGCGCGCGCGTCCGGCCACTGTGGCCGTGCGTCGTCCGGTCTTCGGGCGGCGGGTGGTGTGGGCGTCTGCGGCGGCGATCGTGGCGCTCGCGCTCGCGACCACGCCGCTCGTCAAGGGCACGATCGACCGCCTGCACGCGTCGGAGATCGGCGTCGACCTCTACGTCAGGCAGCATGCGCAGGCGATGAGTGCGGAACCGTTCGTCGATCGGGCCTATCTTGGGCTGATGACCGGCGACGCCGACCTCGTGCTGTCGGGCGATGCGACGCCCGCGGGAGCGGCCGCGCGATGAGCCGGCTCCGGCTCGGCCGGGGACTCGTCGCGGCGGCGACGCTCGTGCTGCTGGGCGCGGGCGCGAATCTCGCGGCACCGGTGCCGCAGCTGCCGGTGACCCCGGACCGCGTGCTGCAGCTCGCGCTGGATGCGCCCCGGCTCATCGACTATGAGGGCACGAAGATCATCACGGTGCTGCGCAACGGGCGCGCCGAGACGGTCACGGCGGCGGAGTTCCACAAGCGACCGAACATGACGCGTCTGGAATACCTGTCGCCGGAGGACGTGGCCGGCCGCCTGATCGTGGACGACGGCGCCACGGAGTGGCACTACGAGCCGCGTCTGAACCTGGCGTTCGACGGCCCGACGATGGACGGCGATCCTCTCCGCGGCAATCTCAGCCTGCTGCATCGGAACTACCGGGTGACCGGGCTCGGTAGCGAGGAAGTGATCGGGCGTCAGGCGTACGTCGTGCTGCTCGAGCCGAACGGTCCGGGGGTCAGCCGGGAGCTGTGGGTCGATCAGGCCACCGGGACCGTGTTGCGCACCGAGGAGCGGGATCCATCGCGCGGCGTCGTGCTGACCACCTACTTCTCGCGCATCAGCTTCAGCCTGAACCTTCCGGCCGCGTACTTCCGGTTCCGGCTGCCCGCCGGCGCGCGGGTGTTCCAGATGCTCACGACCACTGCGGAGTCGGCGAGCCCGGAGGCGCTCGCGCGACAGGCGGGGTTCCCGGTGCTCGTCCCGCCGGTGCTGCCGGAGGGCTATACGTTCAGCGGCGGCGCCGTCAGCCGGTTCGGCAGCCTGACGTCCGTGTACCTTCGGTACAGCGACGGGGAGACGCTGCTGTCGCTGTTCGAGGCGCCGGCCGGGTCGATCGGCGCGCCGGCGTTCGGACAGCCGGTCCGGGTCGGCGGGCAACCCGGGCGGTTCGTCGATCTCGGCTACTTCCGCGTGGTGATCTGGGAGCAGCGCGGCCTGCACCTCACGGCGGTGGGAACGGTGCCGACCGACACGCTGATGGCGATCGCCGGTCAATTCGTCTCGGGGCAGGAACAGGCGCTCGTGCACACCGTCTCGGAGAAGGCCGCGGTGGATCCGGAGATCGTCGGCCGGCTGCGGAGCCAGGGGCTCACGTTTACCGAGATCACGCGCGCGGTGATGTTGTCGCAGGCTCTTCAGGTGGATGTCCCGACGGCCGTGCAGTTCTTGCAGGGCCGTCTCCCCGCGACTCGGCTCGCGCGGGATCTCGGCGTAACCCCGGACGCGTTGCAGCAGACGGTGGACGGCGCACTCCACCGCGCGTCGTCGGTCGGTCCGCAGCTGACGCCGCCCCGACGGTAGCGGCGACCGGGTGGGTGCGTGGGCGCGCGGCGGCCGGAGAGACGGGGATGGTGAGCGGTAGCGTGAGACGATCGCCGTGGATCAGGGGCATCTTCGCGGGGGTGATCCTGGCCCTGGCGTGGCTCACCGCGCCGGTCGTCGGCGTCACGGCCCCGGGCGGCCCGGCGCCGCTCGCCAAGGGCTGGGGACGCGTCGTCGCCTCGGGCACCGTGGCCGGGATCGATCGGTCCCGAAGTACGTTGGCGTTCACGTTCGCTGGCGACGGTCGCGTGGACTGGTTTCAGGGCGGGACGGCATGGCACCAGGTGGCGCTCACCGGGACGCGGACGATCCGCCTCCTCGGTGCGACCTTGATTCTCGATGCGGGGGCCCACGCGATCCCGCTCGCGGCCGTGCGGGCCGGTGAACCCGCGATGCTGTGGGCGGTGGCGCGGCCGGACGCGCAGATGCTCGGGCTCATCGTGGAAGTCGCGTCGCCGCAGGTGACCGCGGCCGCCGTCACACCGGGCCCGATCTCCCGCGCCGGCGTGGTTGTCGGCCGCTCCGGCTCGACGGTCGACGTGCTCACCAGCGTCGGGAGCCGGCGCAGCATCGTCATGACGACCGCCACGGTCGTCCGCGTCAACGGCCTGACGGTGCCGCCGGGCACGGTGGCCCCGTACGATATTCTCCAAGTCGCCGGCCCGCTGAACTCAGACGGGAGCCTCGTGGCCACCCGCATCGACGTCACGTTCTCCGCGCCGGACGCCGCGCAGGTCTCCGGCCCCGTTGAGCAACTCGTCAGCGGGCTCGGCGGCCTCGTCGTCGCCGACACGATGATCTCGACCTCGGCCGACACCTACGTGCTCCGCGGCGGCGCGCGCGCCGATCTCTCGCAGACGGCGTCGGGGAGGCCGATGACGGTGTACGGCGTCCCGGTGACTGATGGCGGGACGTCGATCGGCCTCGAAGCCCGCGTCGTCGTGATGCGGTGACCCGCAGGCGGCCCCGCGCCCGGCGCGGCATCGACGTGCGGGCCCTGCAGGCGCAGATCGCGCGGACGTTCGGCGCGCGCGACCGCGCCCGCGGGCTGGACGCCACGTTTCGCCGGCTCGTCGAAGAACTCGGCGAGGTCGCGAAGAGTTTCCGCGGTGCGCATCCGGAGGAGCTTGCGCTTGAACTGTCGGACGTCGTGGCGTGGACGCTCAGCGTGGCGGCGCTGTGCGGCGTAGACGTCGACCGGGCGGTGGCGCGGTACGCCCGGGGGTGTCCGCGATGCGGGACGTCGCCGTGCCGCTGTCCGCAGGACTGGACGGCCGGGATGTCAGCGGAGCGGCGGGTCCCGGTGAAGCGCGCGCGACGGCGGGGTGCTACGCGCCGAACAGGAGCAGCATCTCGCGCACGAGCGACGCGGCGATAATCGCGGTTCGGCCGCTCGGATCCAGTGCCGGCGCGACCTCGACCAAGTCCATCCCCACGATGCGGCATCCGGCAAGGCCCCGCAGCGCGCCGAGCAGATCGGCATAGGCCGCGCCGTCGGGCTCCGGGTTCCCGGTGCCGGGCGCGACGGCGGGATCCAGGACGTCGATGTCGACCGTCAGATACAGGGATCGGGTCCGCAGCATGTCCAGCAAGCCGGGCGGCGGCGTCAGGCTTCGCGATGAGTGGAGGCACCGTTCGCGTGCCAGCGCGAACTCCTCGCGCGTTCCCGCTCGCACGCCGAACTGGACCAACGGGAGCGCCCCGTCGAGCAATCGCCGCATCACCGTGGCGTGGGCGGTGTGTTGGCCGTCGTAGGCGTCGCGCAGGTCCGTGTGAGCGTCCCACTGCAGCACCGTGACGTCGGGGAACCTGGGTGTGATCCCTCGAACCGCGCCGAGGGTGACCGTGTGCTCGCCGCCGAGCAAGAACGGCACGCCGGGGGGCATCTGCCGCAGAATCGCCCTCACCATGGCGGTGGGGTGGAGCCCCTCCACGTTCAGGTTGCCGGCGTCGACAAAGGACGCGTCCTCGAGATCCCGGTCCAGCGTGGGGCTGTAGGTCTCGATGCTGTCCGACGCGTGGCGGATCGCGTCCGGTCCGAACCGGCTTCCGCGCCGAAAGGACGCCGTCGTGTCGTAGGGAACCCCGAGCAGCGTCACCCGCGCGGGCGGCCCAGCGCCCGGGCGGCGTGCCGCGAGAAACGTCATCGAGGCCCGATGCCCGCGCGCAGGTACGGTGGGAGGTCGAACGCGGCGTGGTGGCCCCGGGGGGTGTAGTAGCGGAGGCCGAACCCCTGCGTGCGGCGGTTGATCTCATCGACGCCGAGCGCGAGCGGATCTCGGCCGAGCGAGCCCAACGTGAGCGACCATACGACGCCCGGGTACGCCAGCACGGTTGCCACGTACGTGCGCACGATCGGAAACGACGGCGCCAAATTCCGGTGCACCATCGCGATGAGGTCCTGCTGGTACACGGCGGAGCCTGATTGCACGGCGACCACACCCTGCGGCGCGAGCCGCCGGGCGATCGCGGCGTAGAACGCCTGGCTGAACAGCCCCACGGCCGGTCCCGCGGGATCGGTCGAATCCACAAGGACCACGTCGAACGGGTCGTGCCCCTCCGTGACGTAGGCGATGCCGTCCCCGATGACGAGCTGCGTGCGCGGGTCGTCGAACGCACCGCCCGAGATGAGGTCGAGGTACTGGCGGCTCGTCCGGACGACGGCGTCATCGATCTCGACCATCGTGGCCCGCTCGACCGGGTGTTTCAACGCCTCCTCCAGCAGCCCGCCGTCACCGCCGCCGACGATCAGCACGCGGCGGGGCGCCGGGTGGGTGAGGAGCGCGGGGTGCGCGAGCATCTCGTGATACACGAACTCGTCGCCCTCGGTCGTCTGCACCGCGCCATCCAGCACGAGCATCCGGCCGAACCGGGGGCTTTCGTAGATCTCCAGGTGCTGATACGGCGTTTGTTCGTCGTGCAGACGGCGCGTGACCTGGAAGGTGGAGGTGAAGTCCACACACCCCTGATCGGTGATCCAGGCACCCTTCACCGCGGCAGCCCGGTAGGCGTCGGCCAGAATAGGGCGAGCGCCACGGCGCACCCGGCCCGTTCAACCCTGTGCTCGGCGGCGGCGACGACGACCTCGTCCAGCGCCAGGCGGCGTATCTCGAACCCTTCGACGACCATCTGCCGAGCGATCTGTTCCGCCTCGGCGCGCGACGTGTGGCCGGTGTATTCCATGATCACCCCGTGGCTGTCGCGCGAGACCCCGACGCCGATCGCCGCGCTGATGCGGTCACCGGCACGCGTGCTGACGATGCGGGCATACACCGCGGGCATCAAGAGACCGGGCGGATACGGCGGCAGCTCGATGACCCGCGCGCCGGGCGGCAGGATGCTGGTAACACGCAGGAAGTTGAGGTCGGCGGCGCCGGCGTCCATCAGGGCGCGATCAAACGCATTGAGCTCGGTGCCTCCTTCGCCGTGCCCCGCGACGAGGGAGATCGCCTTCGGTGATTGCCACATGGCGCTAGATATTCCACCCCATCGCACCCGCTCCTCCGGTGCGCCGCGCGCCTCGAAGCGCGTGGTGCCGGCAGGCGCGCCGGCTGCGCGAGAGTTGCGGAGACGGGGTAAGAATACTAGCATGGGGGAACGGGTGCTCCCGAGACGGGTCACCCGCCGACCGGGGAGGACATCGTGGGAATCGTGCGCGTGTCGGTCATGGCCATCGTCGTGTTCTTGGTCGCGATCCCACCTGCGGCGCGGGCGCAGTCCGCGCTCTCGCCTGTGGCCGGCGCCGCGGCGGTCCATGCGTTCGGTGTGGACGCGGCGGCCGCCGGCGCGGCAGCGGTCGTGGATCCGCCCGGGATCGATTGGATCCGGATCCCGGCCGACTGGTCGGCGATCGAGCCCAAGCGGGCCGTGTACTCGTGGGGCGCCCTCGACGCTGAGATCCGCCAGGCCGATGCCCAGCGCCGCCACGTCGTCGTGCTGCTCGAGCACGTGCCGCAGTGGGCCGCGATGACCCCGGACGCCCCGCCGTTCGTTTGGAGCCACCAACCGCCGAAGCGCGTCGCCGATTGGAGCGGGTTCGTCGCCGCGGCGGCGCAGCGCTACCACGGGCGGGTCGCGGCGTGGCAGGTGGAGCCGTCGCTCGACCTCGCGGATTTCCGAGGCACCACGCGCGACTATCAAGAGATGCTCCACGCCGTGCGCGTCGCCGCGGGCCACGCCGATCCCAACGCGCTCGTCGTCGCCGCGGCGCCCGGCGGGCTCGATCTCCCCTACGTGCAGGCGATGCTCCGGAAGGACGGCAACGATTTCGACGCGATCATGCTCTACCCGCGCGGCCGACAGCCGGCGGACGTGCTTCGCGCGCTCAGCACCATCCGCGCGCGGATCTTGAACGACGCGCGACACCAGCTCTGGTTGAACAGCGTCCAGGCCTGGGGGGCGCCCGTCCAGCTCGCCGCGGTCGGCCTCGCGGAGGGCGTGACGCGTGAGTTCTGGCCGACGGTCGATCCCGCGGTGACGACGGCGATGCGCTACCTTGACGGCGCGAGGTTCATCGGACGCCTCGACCGCGGTCCCGGTGTGGCCGCGCTCGTGTTCGTGAAGGCCGGGGCGCCGGTCGTCGTCGGATGGACCGCGACGGGGACGCAATCCGTGCCGCTTGTCACCGCCGGCGTACCGGCGCTCGTCGGCGCCACGGGGCAGCCGCTCATTGCCGCCCCGGGGCCGGTCGGCACGGTGTCCTTCGGCCCCGAGCCGGTGTTTGTCACCAACCCCGGTGTCGCGGTGGCGCAGGAGGCCGTCCGGACCGCGGAGCAGGGACCGCTCGTGATCCCTCGGGACCCGGCGTCCGACTTTTCCAACGCGGACACGGTCTCCGTGAAACTCGGCGCGGTGGATGATGAGCACGGGCTGTACAATCAGCGCCTTCGCGGCCTCCCGTCCGGCGCTGTGGTGGCCGTGACCATGGACGGGAGCCCCGCCGTCCGGACCGACCCGACCTCGGAAGCGGTGTACGTCTACTTCAACATCGACGACTCGTTCGCGTACTTCAACGACGGACGCTACGACTTTCTGGTGACGGTCGAGGTGCACCGGGCCAGTGCAGCTCAGTTGGTCGGGTTCAACCTGATGTACGACTCGATGACGGGATACCGGTTCGGCCCGTGGCAGTGGGTCGACGCCGGCGCTGGCTGGACGACCTACACCTTCCGGATCTCCGACGCAGACTTCTCGAAGACGTGGGGTTGGGATTTCGCCGTCAACGGGGCCGGCGACCGTAAGGAGAACCTGGTCGTCCGGTCTGTCACGGTGAAGCGCGTGCCCGCGAGCGCGTCGACGCAGTAAGCCGTCGTCCCCGCGCGGAGCCGCGGCATCGCGAGCTCCGACCGTCGACGCATCAGCCCGGTGCGCTTCTCCGTGAGGTCATCGCCTCACGTTCGCCTCGACATCCTTCGATGTCACGACCGTCTTGGCGACTCGCGTGTCGGTCGTGTATAATGGCGGCATCGCAGGGCTGGTTGTCCTGGAGGTGGGCCGGTTGACCGAGGTTCGAGTTGGCAAGGACGAGACGCTGGACAGCGCCCTCCGTCGGTTCAAGCGCCAAGTCAAGCGGTCCGGAATCCTCACAGACGCGAAGCGCCACGAGCACTACGAGAAGCCGAGCCAGAAGCGCCGCCGCCGCGCCGTTCGACGCAAGCGCAGCCACTGACCCCGGTTTCGACGGGTTGCCGCCGGCCGCGTGCCGAAACGGCAGGACGTGGGTGGGGGCCTCGTGGGGCCGCCCCCGTATCCGAGGTTGGAGACGGCCCGCCTCGCCTCTCGGGCGATGCCATCGCGCACACGCAGGAGGTTGACGGTGCCGCAGCCGTGGCGCAAGATCAAGCCCGCTCGCAGCGCGGGCGGCGTGGTGTTCCGGCGGAGCGCGGCAGACGTATCCGGGGACGGTTTCCGCATCCTCCTCCTGCAGCACGAAACGGGCAAATGGATGCTCCCGAAGGGCACGATCGAGCCCGGGGAGACTCCGGAGGCTGTCGCGCGGCGCGAGGTGGCCGAGGAGACCGGGATCCACAACGTCCGGATCGTGTCGGATCTCGGCGAAGAGCGGTACGTCTTCTTCTGGAAGGCGGAAGATACATACTACGACAAGACCGTGCACTACTACCTGATGGAGTTCCTCGGCGGTGAAGAACCGTCCCCGCAGCGCGAGGAGGGATTCGTCCGGTGCGAGTGGGTGACGCTGGACGACGCGCTGGACCGCATCAAATACAAAGAGACCCGCCAGGTCGTCCGCCGCGCCCAGGCGGCGCTGACCCGGCTGGCGCCGGGGACCGCGGGCTCGGCGGAGGTGCGCGGTGACCCCGGAGTCGCGTGACGCCGCCGGCGCGCCGGCGGGGGGCGCTCGCGTGCCGCCGGTGGCGTTGCTTCCCGCCGCGGAACGCGAGCGGCTGGTCGCGGACACGATCGAGCGGTACCGCCGGTACGTGAACCCGGGGCTCGCGCGGCTGTTCAAGTTCGGCGGGTCCGAGACGATCGAGTGGGCTGCGGAAGACTGCATCGTCTGGGACGCGCACGGCCGGGAGTACGTCGACTGCGCGTGCGGCCCCGCGATCTTCAACGTCGGCCACCGTCATCCACGCGTGCTGGCCGCGGTGCGCGATCAGCTGGACCGGATGCCGATGTCGGTGCGGACGATGCCGAGCGCCGCGCCGGCCGAGCTCGCCGAGCGGCTCGCGGCGCTTGCGCCCGGCGACCTCCAGTACAGCTTCTTCTGCAACAGCGGCGCCGAGGCGGTGGAGGGGGCGCTCAAGCTGGCGCGGCTCACGACGGGCCGTCCCGGGTTTGTCGCGATGCAGGAGGCGTTCCACGGCAAGACGCTCGGCGCGTTGTCAGCGACGGGGCGGGAGTACTACCGCGGGCCGTTCGGACCGCTTGTGCCGGGATTCACGCACGTGCCGTTCGGGGACGCGGACGCGGTCGAGCGGGCGGTCGGACCGGACACCGCCGCGGTGATCCTCGAGCCGATTCAAGGCGAGGCCGGCGTGATCGTACCGCCGCCCGGATACCTGCGGCGGGTGCGCGAGATCTGCGACCGCCGTCGGGTCCTCCTGATCGCCGACGAGATCCAGACTGGGCTGGGGCGGACGGGGCGGTTGTTCTGCGTGGAGCACGACGGCGTCGTCCCCGACATCCTGACGATGGCGAAGGCGCTCGGCGGCGGGGTGATCCCGATCGGCGCGTTCATCGCGCGGCCCGCCCTGTGGGAGGAGTTCCAGCGCCAGCCCTACATTCACTCGTCCACGTTTGGCGGGAACCCCCTGGCGTGCCGCGCGGCGATCGCGACGCTCGAGGTGCTGGTGGAGGAGCGGCTGGCCGAGCGGGCGGTGACGATGGGGGAACGGTTCCTGGCGCGGCTGCGCGAGATCCAGCGGCGATATCCGTCGGTGATCCGCGACGTGAGGGGCCGCGGGCTGCTGCTCGGGGTGGAGTTCGTGCACAGCGACTATGCGCTCATGGTATCGGCGGAGGCCGGCCACCGGGGCGTGATCACCTTCTATACCCTGAACAAGCCCGAGGTCATCAGGGTCGCGCCGCCACTGACGATCACGCCGGACCTGGTCGATCGCGCCGCAGTCGGGATCGACGGCGCCGTCGCGGAGACGGACCGCCTGCTCGCGTCGGTGCGCGCGGCCGCGGTCGAGGGCGCGTGACGACGGTCCGCGTCGGATGAAGACGGGCGCCGAGGTCCGGGAAATCTTCCTTCGCTACTTCGAGGGGCAGGGGCACCGGCGCGTCCGCAGCGCGTCGCTCGTTCCCGCAGGCGATCCCACGCTGCTCTTCACGAACGCGGGGATGGTCCAGTTCAAGGACGTGTTCCTCGGGCTGGAGCAGCGGCCGTACCTCCGCGCGACCACCGTCCAGAAATGCATGCGGGTGAGCGGCAAGCACAACGATCTCGAGAACGTTGGCCCGTCGCCGTGGCATCACACGTTCTTCGAGATGCTCGGCAACTTCAGTTTCGGCGACTACTTCAAGCGCGACGCGGTGCGGTTCGCCTGGGAGCTGGTGACCGGTCCGCTGGGTATTCCGCAGGACCGCCTGGTCTTCACGGTGTTCCACGACGACGACGAGGCCGCAGACGCGTGGGCCGCGGTCGGCGCGTCCCCCGCGCGGGTGCTGCGGATGGGCGAGAAGACGAATTTCTGGATGATGGGCGATGTCGGGCCGTGCGGACCGACGAGCGAACTGCATTACGATTGGGGGCCCGAGGCGTGTACGTGCGGCCGGGCGGACTGCAGCGTCGCCCTCGACAATGGCTGCGGCCGGTGGATCGAGATCTGGAACCTGGTGTTCATGCAGTTCAACCAGGCGCCCGGCGGCGTCCGCACGCCGCTGCCGAAGCCGGGCGTCGATACCGGCATGGGGTTCGAGCGCATCGTCTCGGTGCTGCAGCACGTGCCGACGAACTACGATACCGACCTGTTCCTGCCGATTCTCGGCGGGATCCAGACCAGAATCCTGGGCCACAGCGCGGCGCAGCGGGCGGCGCACGCCGTGGCGTATCGGGTACTGGCCGATCACGGCCGCGCGATGACGTTTCTCGTTGCCGACGGCGTCGTGCCAGGCAACGAGGGGCGCAGCTACGTCCTTCGGATGATCATGCGGCGCGCGATGCGGTTCGCCCGGCGCATGATCGCCGAGGATCCGGGATCGACGCACGCCACCGAGGGACCGCAGGCGCTGCTCCCCCGCGTCGCAGACGAGGTGATCGCCGTCATGGGGGATGCGTACCCCGAAGTGGTGCAGCAGCGGCCGTACATCCGCGACGTGCTCGGGGCCGAAGAGGCGAGATTCGAGCGCACGCTGGACGCCGGGCTCGAGCGGCTCGACGCGCTGATCACCGAGACCCGCGCACGCGGCGGGTCGTCGCTGCCGGGCGCCGAGGTGTTCCGGCTGTACGATACGTATGGCTTCCCGCCTGATCTGACGCGGGACGTCGCCCGCGAGGCCGGGATGGAGATCGACGAGGCGGAGTTTGCGTCGGAGATGGAGCGGCAGCGCGAACGCTCCCGCGGGGCGCTGGCGTTCAAGTTCGATGCCCCGGATCGAACCGCATACGGCGAACTGCGGGACGCGGGCACCGAGACGGTGTTCCTCGGGTACGATGCGCTCGAGGCCGAGGGCCGCGTCGTGGCGCTCCTCGCCGGCGGGCGGCGGGTGCGCGCGGCGGAGGCCGGCCAGGACGTGGAGATCGTCTGCGACCGGACCCCGTTCTACGGGGAGGCCGGCGGGCAGGTCGGCGACACGGGCGAGATTCGCGGGGCGAGGGGGGCGGTCGAGGTGCGCGACACCCAGCGGCCCGTGCCCGGGGTGTGGGTGCACCACGGGCGCATCGCGGCGGGGCTGCTGCGAGAAGGGGACCGCGTCCGGCTGGCGGTCGACGCGGCGCGCCGGAGCGATATCGCCCGCAACCACACCGCGACGCACCTGTTGCACAAGGCGCTGCGCGAGATCCTCGGTGAGCACGCGCGCCAAGCGGGGTCGCTGGTGGCGCCCGACCGCCTGCGTTTCGATTTCGTGCACATGGCCGCGCTCACGCCCGACGAGCTCACCCGGATCGAGGATCGCGTGAACGCGCAGATTCTGGGCGCGCTGCCGGTCGAGACCGCGGTGATGTCGTACCGTGAGGCCGTCGATGCCGGCGCGATGGCCCTGTTCGGGGAGAAGTACGGCGACGAGGTGCGTGTCGTCAGCATCGACGCGTACAGCCGCGAGTTGTGCGGCGGCACGCACGTGCGGGTGACGTCGGAGATCGGTCTGTTTCTCGTGACGAACGAAGGCTCTGTCGGCGCCGGGACCCGCCGCCTCGAAGCCGTGACCGGCCGGGGCGCGTCAGACCGGGTTCACGCGGCCCAGACGAAGCTGCGGGAGGCCGCCGCCGAGTTGCGCGTGGCGCCCGACGCGTTGCCCGAGCGCGTGAAGCAGCTCGAACAACGGCGGCGGGCCGTGGAGCGTGGCGCGGAGCGCGCCAGGGTAGGCGTCGCGGTTCCGGATCTTGATGCGCTCGTGCGGTCGGCGCGGGACGTGGATGGGATCGCGGTCGTCGGCGTGACCGTCGCGGGCGCCGATCAGGCGGCGCTGCGCGCCCTTGGGGACCGCGTGAAGCCGCGCCTTCCGGCCGGCGTCATCGTGGCCGCCGGCGGCGCGAACGGCCGGATCGAGCTGGTGGTCATGGCCACGCCCGGTGCCGTGGAGCGCGGCGCGGCCGCATCCAAGGTGATGCAGGCGCTCAACCGGCGGCTGGGCACGCGGGGCGGTGGACGACCCGAACTGGCGCAGGGGGGCGGGGGTGACCCGGAGCGTCTGGCCGAGGCGATCGATGCGCTGCCGGAGATCGTCCGCGAAGTGATCGCCGGGGCGACGGGAGGGCCGCGGTGAGCCGAGTGCTGGGGGTCGACCTCGGTACGAAGCGCATCGGGATCGCGCTCAGCGATCCGACCGGGACCGTCGCGTCCCCGTTGACGACGATCCCCCATCGGTCGGCGCGCGGGGACGTAGGACAGGTGGCGGCGTTGTGCGCGGCGCATGGGGTTGCGAGCGTGATCGTCGGGTGGCCGCGCAACATGGACGGCACGTCCGGTCCGGCGGCGAGGGACGCGGAGGCGTTCGCCGAGCGGCTGCGCGCGCACACCGGACTCCACGTGGAACTGTGGGATGAGCGTCTGTCGACGGTCGCGGCGGAACGCGCGCTGATCCGCGGGGGTGCCCGTCGAGAGGAACGGCGCCACGCGCGCGACCGCGTGGCAGCGGCCGTCGTGCTCCAAGCACGGCTCGACGCGCGACGGTCATGATCGCCGTCGGGGTGCCGTGGAGCGGGTGTTCCTCGCGATAAAATCGCGAGTCACCCGTCAGCGCCACGACACGGCATTGCCTGCGGCCGAGCGGCGTGACGGCATGGCGGAAGATCTCAAGAGGCTGGGTCAACGGGCGGTTATAATCTTTCAGACAGTGTCTTGACAAGTTTCCATGAATATGATTACTTAGTAGGTACAACTTCATAGCTGTGCCGCTTCTGTAGGGGCAAACCCAGAGAGATCTGGGGACGCAAAGCCACGGGACAGGCCAGCGCGAGCTGGCAAGTCAGCCGGGTTGCCGGAGCGACAACCGGAAACCTCCCGTGGTGCGTGGGAGGCTTCTTTTTTCTCCAAAAACACCCGCGTACCACAGGTCCCGCTGTCTTTCTGTCTTCTGTCTTCTGTCTGATTGCCCCCAACAGAGTGATCCAACCGCGATATAAGCCGGTCCGTTCCCCGCGGAAGCGCGGAGGCGACGGAAGGGCCGGCATCTGTGCGCCAGAGCCGAGACAGGACACCGGCGCGCAGGTGGTCGGCGGGTGGCATTGGATGGGGGGGGAGCATGGGCACGAGTGCGATGGCCATTCAGGAAGATTCGGGTTCAAACGGGCCCGCGATTTCGGAAGTGTTCCATCAGTACAGGCGCACGAAGGATGTCGGACTGTATCACCAGTTGGTGTGCCAGTATCTTCCGCTTGTGCGCAAGATCGCGCGCCGGTATGTCCGGCAGTCCATACCGCTCGATGATCTCATCCAGGTCGGCGCGATCGGGTTGATGACCGCGGTCAACACCTTCGACCCGGCGCGCAACGTCAAGTTTGAGACGTACGCCTACCACCACGTGGCGGGCGAGATTCGACATTACCTCCGCGACGACGTCGACCTCATGCGCACTCCGCGGTGGGCCCGCAAGGCCTACGGTGAAATGAAAGCCGCCGGCGCCGAGTTGCAGCAGGAGCTCGGGCGATCCGCGACGCTGCCCGAGATCGCCAAGCGCATGCGGATCACCGACGATGAGCTCCTGGAGGTGCTCCAGGCCTACGGGGCCACCCGCGTCGAGCGCATCAACGACGAGGCCGGCGGCGACGCCCAGCCCGCGCCACGCCAGCGATACGTGTCGTTCCAGCTCCCGATCGAAGACCGCGTGATGCTGCTCCAGGCGATCGAGCGGCTGGCTGAGGTCCAGCGGAAGGCTGTGTACTACCTGTTCTATCTCGATCTCACCCAGAGCGAGACTGCCAAGCTGATGGGTATCTCGCAGCGGCACGTGTCCCGGTTGCTGGCCGCGGCGCTCAAGCGCCTCGCCCCGCTCGTGCAGACCGTCGGTGCCGGCGGTGCATAACGCAGATCAGGGCTCTCAGGGCTCAAGGAGAGGTGGTGTCATGGGACCGAGGCTCGGGAATCTACCAATCTACCCGATCCGAACCGCGGCAGCGCTCACGGGGGTCGAACCTCGACGCCTGCGGATGTGGGAGGTGGAGTATCGTCTCCTGCAACCGGCTCGCACCAGGGGGCATCACCGCCTCTACTCAATGCAAGACCTGGAGCTGATCCGCCAGATCCGGCGCCTGATTGAAGAGCAGGGCATGAGCCTGCAGGGCGTGGGCGCGTGGCTCGCCGCGCAGCCGATCGCCGCGGATGGGGATGACGAGCCGTCGGACCCGTCGACGTCGCGTGACGTGCCGGAGGCGGCCGTCGCTGCGGGTCGGCGGCACAATGGATAGCCGAGCGGGCCGATCCGGTCCGTCGGCGGTGCGACGATGACCCCGCAGTCCGGGCACGCGCCCGCGGAAGGCCCTGCGGCCGCCACTCGGCCGGCGTGGCTGCCTGATGTCGCTGAGGCGCCAGACGAAGAGGTCCTCGGCCTGTTTCGCGAGTACCGACAGACGCGGGACACGACCCTGTTCGAAGATCTCGTCTGCCGGTTCTTGCCGCTGGCGCGCAAGGTGGCCCACCGGTACGTGCGGCCTTCGGTGTCTCTCGAGGACTTGACTCAGGTTGGCACGATCGGGCTGATGCACGCGGTCCGGCACTTCGATCCCGACCGCAACGTGAAATTCGAGGCGTACGCGTACAGCCACATCTCGGGCCAGATCCGTCACTACCTGCGAGACGACGCCGACGCCGTACAGGTGCCGCGGTGGGCCCGTAAACTCTATGGGGAACTCGTGGGCGCGGTCGCGGAACTGCAGCAGCTGCTGGGGCGGACCCCGACGCATGCGGAAATCGCGGCCAAAATGAACATGACCGAGAAGGGCGTCGACGAGATTGTGCGCGCCTACGATACCACGAACGTCCGGTCGATGGACGACACGATCAGCGAGACGAACGTTCGGCGCGACATGATCACGCACCAGCGGTACATCTCGTTTCAGCTGCCGGTCGAGGACCGGATCGTGCTGCTGCAGGCCATCGAACGGCTTGCGGATCTGCAGCGGAAGATCGTCTACTACCTGTTCTACATGGATCTGAGTCACAGCGAGGTGGCCGCGCGGCTTGGGATCTCGCAGCGGCACGTGTCGCGGGTCCTGTCGGCGGCACTGAAACGCTTGTCCACCATGACCCATGTCAGTGATCTGCACCATCGGTAGGCGCTCACCGCCGTGTGGGTGCGCAGGCCGCGACAAGGACGATGGACGATGCTCAAGACGATCGGCGGAGCGGTGAATGACCAGAGTGCGCGAGATCTTGGATGCGATTGTGTCAGGCACCCCCGGCGCGATGGGCGCAGGCGTGATCGCGATGGACGGCACGCCGATCGACGTGGTCAAGCTCGACGCGCACTTTCCGCTGGAAGCGGTCAACCACGAGATCACGACGCTGACCAAGCTCCTGATCTACATGTGCCGGAAGCTGCACGCCTCGGGGTTCAACGACTTCATGATGAGCTGCGAGCGGTTCACGGTACTCGTGGCAGCGCCCGCGCCCGACCGGTGCGTGGCGGTGTTCCTCAACGGCAAGGCCAACGTGGGCACGGCCCGCGTTCAGCTTCGCCGGCACGTACCGGAGCTTGCGGCAATCAACGAGGCAGTCGCAGGATAATCGACCACAGTCACTCGGGGGGTGCGCCATGGCAACGAATCTCACATTGAACCTCAAAGACGTGTTGAACGACTTGACACACAAAGGCGCGATCGTCGCCGCGATCGCCGTGAGCCGCGACGGGTTCGTCATCGACGCAGCGAAGTCTGAGGAAGTCGACTTGGACGCGGTCGGCGCGCTCGTGAGCAGCGCCATGCTCGCGTGGGAGGGTGTCGCCACCGAGATCCAGGCCGCCGGTCCGCCTGACGTGCTGCTCGCCGAGTTCCCGGCCGGGCCGATCGCCGTCACCCAGGTCAACAAGGATTCCATGCTCGTGTTGATGGGGAGCCGCTTCTGCAACCTCGGCCGGATCCGGGTCGAGACCCAGCGCGTCCGCGCCATGGTGGCCGAGTGCCTGTAGATCGCGCCGAGGTCATCCGGACGCCCGGGGAACAGACCGCCGGCGACGGCGTGGGGGACGTCAGGGAGCAACTGGCCGCCTACCGGGAGGTCTTGGGGCTGGCCGAGCGGGACTGCGCCCTGGACGTCGCGATATGGTTCCATACCGGCGTGACCCGCCACCGGGCCGGAGAGCTCGATGACGCCGTCGCGTGCTTCAAGAAGGCGATCGAGCTAGCCCCGGACGATCCCTGGGCGTACTGGGAACTAGCCGATGTGTACGCCCTCCAGGCGGATGCACGGCCGGCCGTGGTCGTGCTCGGGGCGTTTGCCGACCGGTGCGTCGCACGGGGCCAATGGAACGAGGCCGCGCGGGCGCTCGCGCGCGCCGCGGAGCTCGCGCCTGACGACGTGGACATCCTCACATCGTTGCGCGAGGTGACCGAGCAGGCCGGGCAGAAACGGGCGCTGCCGCAGCTCGACACAGCCATTCGCGCCGCCCGGGAACGGCACGTTTCCGCAGCGCCGGTTCAGGAACGTCCGGTCCTCGACGCAACCGAAGCGGCCGTGCCTCAGGCGTCCGCCTCCACCCCGGCGGCCGACGTGGGCGAGACCGATCTCGAGATCGTGGAGATTCGAGAGGTCCCGCGCGCGCCGTCCGTCGAGCGAGAGGACGCTGGCCCGGCAGCAGCGCGGCTGCCCAGCGGCAACGGCAGCGGCGGGTCCGCGCCGGTCTCCGAGACATCCGCGGCGGCGGGCGCGCCATCGGTTGAGAGCGCGGCAGGTCGGCAGCGATGGGGCGATCTCCTGGGCGAGATCGTGGTGCGGCAGGGGTGGGTCACCCGGGACCAGGTCAAGGATGCGCTGCAACTGCAGCAGCGCAACGGCGCCCCACTCGGACGCATCCTGGTCAACATGCAGGCGCTGACCGAGGAGCAACTCGCCCGGGCGCTGGCCCTGCAGTGGAATCTGCCGTACACGAGCCTGCCCGACCGCGATGTGGACCTCGAGTCCGCCCGCCTCCTCCCGGCGTATCTCGCGCGGCGCCACGGGGTGGTGCCGATTCGGCGCGCCAGCAACCGGCTGGTCGTCGCGATCGCCGATCCCGCCAACGTTGTCGCGATCGACGACATCCGCCTCGTCACGGGGCTCGACGTGGACTTGATGGTTGCGAGCCCGGTGGATCTCGCCCGCGTGCACGGCATGATCTACGGCGGCCACGCGGACATCGAGGAGATGCTCAAGGGGACGGTGGAGCCGGAGGCGATCGGCGAGGCGCCCTCCGAGGACGTCACGGTCGAACATCTCCGCGCGATGGTGGAAGACGCCCCGATCGTGCGGGCCGTCAACCAGATCCTCACGCAGGCCGTGTTTGCCGAGGCGAGCGACGTTCACATCGAGCCGCACGCGCAAGAGGTGAAGGTGCGTTTCCGCGTGGACGGGATCTTGCAGGACTTCATGACCCCACCCAAGGCGGTGCAGGCGGCACTGATCTCGCGCATCAAGATTCTCGCGAACATGGACATCGCGGAACGCCGATTGCCGCAGGATGGGCATATCCACCTCCGCGTGAACGGCAAGGACTTCGATCTGCGGGTCAGCAGCCTGCCCACCGTGTTGGGCGAAAAGGTGGTGCTGCGGATCCTCGATCCGTCGCGCACCCGGATTACGCTGACCCAACTGGGGTTCGCGGATCACCTGCTGGCCACGTGGGAGAACCTGATTACGAAGCCGTACGGGCTCATCCTCGTCACCGGGCCGACCGGCAGCGGCAAGACCACCACGCTCTACACGTCGCTGGCGCGCATCAACACGCCGGAGCGCAACATCGTGAGCGTGGAGGATCCGGTCGAATACCAGATCCCGCGGGTGAATCAGGTTCAGGTGAACCCCAAGGTGGGCTTGACGTTTGCGAACGGTCTGCGGACGATCCTGCGCCAGGATCCCGACGTGATCCTGATCGGCGAGATCCGGGACCGCGAGACCGCCGAGATCGCGATCCAGGCGTCGATGACGGGCCACCTCGTCCTCAGCACCGTGCACACGAACGACGCCCCGAGCGCCGTGACGCGCCTCGTCGACATGGGCGTCGAGCCGTTCCTGATTTCCTCATCGCTGATCGGCGTCCTCGCCCAGCGCCTCGTGCGGGTCGTCTGCAGCCGCTGCAAAGAAGCGTACGCGCCGCCCGCGGAAGCGCTCCGCCACATCGGGGCCGTCCAGGCGGGCGACGCGCCGCAGTTCTACCGGGGCCGCGGGTGCGACGCGTGCCGCCAGACGGGATACCACGGGCGCATCGGCGTGTTCGAGTTGATGATGGTCTCCGAGGCGCTGCGGAAGTTGGTGTTGGGCGGCCAATCGGCGGACCGGCTGCGCGAGGCCGCCCAGGAGGCGGGGATGCGCACGCTCCGGCAGCATGGGATCCAGCGGGTACTCGAGGGCACCACCACGATGGAAGAGATGCTTCGCGTCGTGTTCGTCGCCGACTAGTCGTTGGGCGCATGGTGGAAGAAGGGAGCGGTCCGTGCCGTACGAGACGCCAGATGAAGTCGTAGAAGCTGCGATCCTGCATGGGTTCATTCGGGACCGACACCTCGTGACCCTCGCCATGCGCGAAGGGTTCAAGCAGGAGCTCTTGCGCGTGCCCGCCGCGACCCGGCTGTGCCGGGTCGTGATGGAGCTCTACGCGACGCGCGATGCGGTGATCGACCCCGTGGCAGTCCGGGCGGCGATCGAGCGGCTCGGGCTCGCCACGCCCGAGATGGACCGGTATCTGCAACGCGTCGCGGCGGTGAAGATTCCGAACGCCGGGCAGTTGATGGAGTTTATCGAACAACTGCGGGTCCGCGAGCGTCGCGAGCGGTTGTCGACGTTGCACGCCCGCCTCGGCACGTTTCTGGGGGGGGCTGGCGGGTCGGACAGCGAGGTCCAACAGCTTGCGTCGGGGATCATCCACGAGCTCGTGGAGATGCAGCGGCAGCGGATGCAGGCGCACTTGCAGCCGGTGACCGAGGTGGTCGCGCGGCTCGCGAATGAGGCGGAGCAACGTCACGACCTGCCGGGGCTGTTGGGGTACTCGCTGGCGCCGTTCGACCGTCTCACCACGTTGTTGTCCGGCATGCGCCGCGGATTTTACTACGGGCTCGCCGGGGCGCCACGCCGCGGCAAGACGAACCTAGCGCTCCAGCTGGCGATGTACATCGCGGCGAATAACCACATCCCGGTACTCTTCTACTCGTGGGAGCAAACCGCCCAGGTGTTGGGCGCGCGCCTGATCGCCAAGGAGAGCGGCATCAGCCCCGCCGCCATTCTGGGCGGCGGGCAGCCCGACGATCGGCCGGTCGCGGCGGCGGTGCGCTCGGCCCAGGAGCGGATGGGCTCGTTTGCACCCTATATGTTTCTGATCGAGGCGGGCCGCCAGGACACGATCGCACGGATCCGGTCACACGCCTACAACGTGATGCAGGAGTTCCAGACCAGCGAGGTCGCGTTGTTCTTCGACTACCTGCAGAAGATCCCCCTCGGGGAGCATCTGGAGGACTGGAAGGCGCGCACCGACCGGATCTCGACCGATCTGGCCGAGCTGAGCCTCGAGCTCAACGTGCCGATCCTGGCGATCTCGCCGCTCGACAAGGAAGGCTGTCGGCTCGACGAGCGGCCCGCAGAAGAGGACGACGCCTACTCCCAGTACCATCGCCCGACGATGCACCACAGCGTGGGGAGCGGCGACCTGGAGTACGACCTGGACGTGGCGATGGTGCTGGCCAAAGACTGGAAGGCCACCGCCGAGTTCGGGCAGTTCGTGGAGAACCGGGCGAAGGCGGCCAACGTGGACCCGGACCTCCTGCCGAAGCTGGACATCGTGAATCTGCACTTCGACAAGAACCGCGACGCGCCCGAGCACGCCGCGACGATCATCCAGTATGCGTTCTTCGTGACGCTGAACAAGTTTGTCGAGCTGGACTACAAGCTGGAGCGCGAGTACCGGCCGGACTACCACGCGTTCACGAAGCTGCAGAGCATCTACGCCCAGCTGATCGACACCGGTGTGCTGCCGTTGGCCGCCGCCGGACACCGGGAAGGGAGATAACTATGGCCGCACGAGCGATGGACGACAAGCTGGTGCAGATCCCGGTTCCTGGCGACGCGCAGAAGGCACGCCCGGGGGCCGCGCTGCGCCGCCGCCGGCTCGGCGAGATTCTGGTCGACGCGGGCGTGATCACGCTCGAGCAACTCGCCGAGGCGCTCGGCGAACAGAAGCGCGCGGGGCGGCACCGCGGCCTCGGGCAAGTGCTCGTCGACATGGGATGCGCCACCGAGCGAGGGATCGGCGAGGCGCTGGCGCTGCAGCTCGGGCTCCGGTACGTCGACCTGCGGGAGACCGTCCCCGACGAGCAGGCGATGTTGCTGCTGCCCGAACATCTCGCGCGCCGGTTTCAGACGATCCCCATCGCGATCGACGGCGACAAGCTCACGGTCGGGATGGTCGATCCGCTGGACGTCCTGGCGCTAGACGACGTCCACACGCGGACCGCACGCGAGATCGAGCCCGTGGTCATCACGCCGGAAGATTTTCAGCGGGCGATCAACCAGTATCCCGCGCTCGACGAGAGCGTCGAGACGGTGATCACGGAGATCAAGGCCAAGGCGCTGTCCAAGGACGAGATGGGCGTCGATCAGCTTCGGGCGCTCGTCGACGAGGCCCCGGTCGTGCGCCTGGTCAACATGATCATCCTGCAGGCGATCCGTCAACGAGCGAGCGACATCCACATCGAACCGCAGGAGTTCCGGATGCGGGTCCGTTACCGCATCGACGGCGCGCTGTACAACGTGATGACCCCCGCGCGCGACATTCAGGCCGCGGTCATCTCGCGCGTCAAGATCATGGCGGACATCGACATCGCGGAACGGCGCGTGCCCCAGGACGGCCGCATCGCATACAAAGCGGAAGGCAAGGACTACGATCTGCGCGTGAGCACGATCCCGACCGTGTTCGGCGAGAAGGTCGTGATGCGCATCCTGGACAAGAGCGCGACGGTCGTGGGACTCGAGCGCGTCGGCCTCCTGCCCGTCGATTTTCCGCGGTTCGACGCGATGATCTCCAGGCCGCACGGGATCATCCTGCTCACGGGGCCGACCGGCAGCGGCAAAAGCACGACCCTGTACTCGATCCTGAATCGGCTCAACTCCACCGAGTCCAACATCATCACCGTGGAGGATCCGGTGGAGTACCAGCTCCCGGGCATCAACCAGGTGCAGGTCAACCCGAAGGCCGGGCTCACGTTCGCGAACGGTCTGCGGTCGTTTCTCCGGCAGGACCCGGACATCATCATGGTCGGCGAGGTCCGCGACGAGGAGACCGCGCGGATCACGATCCATGCGGCGCTGACCGGCCACCTCGTCCTGAGCACCCTCCACACGAACGACGCGCCTGGGGCCGTGGCGCGCCTCGTGGACATGGGCATCGAGCCGTTCCTCGTGGCGTCGTCGATGGTGGGCGTGATCGCCCAGCGCCTCGTGCGCGTCCTCTGCGATCGGTGCAAACAGCCGTATCTGCCCCCGGCGGAACTCCTCGACCGGTTCGGGGCGCTGGCGGCCGAACAGGCCGGTGCCGCCACGTTCTACCGGCCGCAGGGATGCGACCACTGCGGGAACATCGGCTACCTCGGGCGCACGGCGCTGTTCGAGATCATGTCGATCGACGACACGATCCGCTCCTTGGTGACGAAGCAAGCGTCGGTGGCCGACGTCCGGCAGGCGGCGATCCGCGCCGGGATGCGGACGCTAGGGCAGGATGGCTTCACGAAGGTGCTTTTGGGCATCACGTCTGCGGAGGAAGTACTACGGGCAGTATATGTGGAGGACTGAGGTCCGGACGCTGGCGGTAGGGCCCCGCCGGACGGGCCAACTCGTCACGGGCGGATCGCGGGGTGGCGTGGCGGTGAGCGCCATCGGTGCCGGCCTGGGGGCGCGGGTCGGGCCTCGCGGGCCGCGCGAACGCGTTCGAGCATGGCGAGACGGTGGACCAGGGGGAGGACGAGCATGCACGTAGACGATCTGCTGCGCGAAACGGTGGCGGCGCACGCGAGCGACCTGCACCTGACGGCAGGCGCGAAACCGACGATCCGCGTGTGGGGGAAGCTCGTAGCGCTCGAACACCACGAGCTGTTGGAGCCCGAGGACACGTCCCAGCTCGCATACAGCATGCTGAACGCGTTTCAGAAGCAGCGGTTCGAGAAGACCTGGGAGCTCGACCTCTCGTACGGCGTCACGGGACTCGGCCGGTTCCGCGTGAACCTCTACCGGCAGCGCGGCGCGGTGGGCGTGGCGATGCGCACCATCCCGTCGGCGATCCCGTCGATCGACGAGCTCAACCTGCCGCCGATCCTGTTGGATTTGGCGCGGAGGCACCGCGGGTTGGTGCTGATCACCGGGCCGACGGGAAACGGCAAGAGCACGGCGCTCGCGTCGATGGTGGACTTCATCAACGGCGAGCGCGCGTGCCACATCGTCACCGTCGAGGATCCCATCGAGTACCTGCACACGAACAAGAAGAGCATCGTCAATCAGCGCGAGCTCGGGTTTGACACGCAAAGCTTCCCCAATGCGCTGCGCGGGGTGCTGCGCGAGGATCCCAACGTGGTGCTGATCGGCGAGATGCGGGACCTCGAGACGATCGCCGCGGCGCTGACGATCGCCGAAACCGGTCACCTGGTGTTCGCGACGCTGCACACGGCCACCGCGGCCCAGTGCATCGACCGGATCATCGACGTATTTCCGCCACACCAGCAGCCGCAGATCCGGACGCAGCTGTCCTCGGTGCTCGAGGCGGTGATCGCGCAGCAACTCGTGCCGAACGAGCGATATGTGGGCGCGCGGCGGCCGGCGGAACAGGCTGCGGCGCGAGTCGCCGGCGATGGGGCCGTCGCGACGATCAAGCGGGCACGGATCGCAATTGAGGAAGTGGGGCGTCTGCCTGCGGTCGAAGTGATGATCGCGACCCCGGCGATCCGCAACTTGATCCGGGAATCGAAGAGCCACCAGATCGAGTCCGCGATCCAGACCGGGGGCCAGTTCGGCATGCAGACGATGGACAGCGCGCTTGCCGAGCTGCACCGGCGCGGGTTGATCAGCAACGAGACCGCGATCAACCGGGCGATTCACCCGGAAGAGATGAGCAAGATCCTTGGGGGCGGACGGCGCACGAGCGAGGAGCGCAAGGCGCGGTGACGGACGCCCGGGTCGGAAGGGAGGCACACCAGCATGGCTGTGTTTGAGTACACGGCGCGGGACAACAGCGGCAAGCTCTTGGCCGGCGCGCTGGAGGGCGACAGCGAGGCGATCGTGGCCCAGAAGCTCTGGGACATGGGGTTCTTCGTCACGGCGCTCCATCAGAAGAAGAAGTCGCAGAACGTCGAGGACATCTTCCGGCGCTGGCGCGGCGTCGGGCTGAAGGACCTCGTGGTGTTCAGCCGGCAGTTCGCGACGATGATCAACGCCGGCCTCTCGCTCGTGCGGACCCTCACGATTTTGGAAGAGCAGGTGACGCAGCCGATCCTCAAGGAGACGATCGGGCACATCCGCGTCGACATCGAGGGCGGGTCCACCCTGAGCGCCGCGCTCGCGAAGCATCCACGGGTGTTCAACAACCTGTACGTGAACATGGTGCGCGCCGGTGAGGCCGGCGGCGTGCTCGACGACGTCCTACTGCGGCTTGCCACCTTCCTCGAGAAGGAGATGGCGCTGCGCCACAAGATCAAGTCGGCGATGACCTACCCGATCCTGCTGGCGGTCGCGGCGTTGAGCGCCCTCATGTTCATGACGATTGTCATCATCCCGCAGTTCGCCGACTTCTTCAAACAGCTCGGGGGCAACGCGCCGCTGCCGATCCCGACTCAGATTGCCGTCGGGGTGAGCCTGATCATCCGGCACTTCTGGTGGTTGGCGACCATCGTGATCGGGGGCACCGTCTTCGCCCTACGCCGGTACGTCCGCACGCGGGTCGGCCGCGAGCAGTACGACCGGCTCAAGCTACGCCTGCCGGTGCTCGGACCGCTCGTCAAGAAGATCGTTGTGGCGCGCTTTACCCGCACGTTCGGCACGCTCGTCAGCAGCGGCGTCCCGATCATGCGGGCGCTCGAGGTGGTCGGCCAGGCGATCGACAACTCGGTACTGGGGCGTGCCGTCGACTCGATCCGCTCGAGCATCCGCGAGGGCGAGAGTATTGCGATCCCGCTTGGAGCCAGCGGCATCTTCCCGCTCATGGTCGTCCAGATGGTGCGGGTCGGCGAGGAGACGGGCGCCCTCGACAATATGTTGAACAAGGTCGCCGACTTTTACGACTCCGAAGTAGAGGCGGCCGTGGCCAGCCTGACCTCCATCCTTGAACCGCTCATGATCATCGGCATGGGGGCCGTGATCGGCGGCCTGCTGCTCGCGCTCTACCTCCCCATCTTCGGACTCGCGAACGCGATCAAGTAACCTCCCCGGCAGCGGCCGGGTCCGATCTGGCAGCGGGAGAGGGTGTCCGCGCCCCTCCCGCTGCGTTTCTCCCCCTTTTGCGTCAGGCAGGCCTCCAATGAACCGTTCGAACCCTTCAAGCGACACGTCGCGGCCGCCGGCGGGACCGGGTACCTAGGAGGTGAGGACACGAACCGGCCGGGACGGCCGAGGGCGCGGATGGAGGGGGAAGACGCGATGTACAGGCGGCTGCGTGCGAAGATCCGGCAAGAGGACCGCGGGTTTACCTTGATCGAGTTGGTGGTGGTGCTTGCGATCATCGGCATCATGTTGGCGGCGGCGATGCCGTTGTACCTGAACTCCCGGCTCAGCGCCTACAAGGCCGAGGCCAACCGCACATTTGAGGATGTTAAGACGATGGAGTGGGGGTACTACCAGCAGTACAACACGTTCGTGAACGCGACTCCGGCGGCGATCGGCTTTGCGGCGCCGGCCAGCGCCAACTGGAACTACTCCATCGGAACGGGTACGGCGGCGAACATCGTGGCGAGCGCGGCGGGAGTGGCGGGGAGCCCCGTCGTCGGGAAGACGATGACCTTGACGCTCAACAGCGATGGAAGCGTCACGACCAGCTCGTCATTCTAGTTCCAGTCCGGGACCGATCAGACGGGGAGGCCGCAGGGCCTCCCGTCTCGTTGGTGCCGCCGCCTCACGCCACCTGCGCCCACGCCGCGCCATCGCGTCCACGCGCCATGCGTCGCGCGGCGCGCATGAGCGATCTTCATGCGGTAGACTACCGCACCGCCGCGCCGCGGCGCTCGAGCAGAAACACGTGCGCTCCGCCGAAGTCTCCGTGCCACACCATGCCGTAGACGCCGTTGAGCGCCGAAAACAGCCGGTCCTGTGCCGGACCGCCGAATGGCAGCGTGGCCACGAGCCAGACACGTGGGTACCGGCGCGCCAAGTCGCGCGCACCCGGCGCGGTGAGCGTCCCGCCGGTTGCGACCGGCGCCTCGGGCGATGGGAGAACGGTCGAGGGATAGGGGTCGCGGAAGTAATATCGAAACGGCAGATCCGCCGGGCTCACGTACAGGAAGAAGTCACCGGGACGCACGTGGTCTCCCACGACCGCCGCTGCCTGTCGCCATTGGAACGGCCTGGCGTCCGGAGCAAAGTAGTACTCGCCGAGCGCCGGACCATTGTATAGGAACAACGCCGCGACAAGGAACACGATCGCCTGGTCCCGCCTGCCCTCAAAGCGCTCCACGATGTGCCAGACCCCGGCGGCCACCACCATCGCGTAGAACGGCGCCACAAACGAGAACCAGCGGGGTACGAACATGGGGTGGACAAGCGAGATCCCGAACAGCACGGCGATCGGGACGAGTGCCGGGAGCGCGACGAGCGGGAGCGAGCTATGGCGCGCTCGCAGCGCCTGCCCGCCAAACCACAGCAACACCAGAAACGGGAAGAGTAGGACGATCGTCTCGAGCGGTCCCAGCCCGCCCGTATACCAGGTGAGATAGCCCGCAGTTCCGACGAGCGACCCGCCGAACGCGAGCAACCCCGCGAGATCCGCGAGCGCCATCGGTAGGTCGCCGCTCCGGTACCATCCGGACGTGGGGGCGTGCAGTGTCTGGTGCACGAGCGCCGGCAGCCAGGGCGCAAACGCCGCCGCCACCACGGCCATACTCACGAGCCACGCACCGGTGTGTTTCCGCTCGTACCCCACGATCCAGAGACCGTGGCCGATCAGGACGAGCAGGCCCAAGTAGTGCGTGTAGGCGATGAGGACCGCGGTCAGCGCGTAGACGCCCCAGCGCAGCCGTCCGCCCTCGTCGACTGCGGTGCGGAGGGCGAGGGTGGAGCCCACTGCGAGCATGCCCAAGAGGGCGTACATCCGGGCTTCCTGTCCGGCCATAATCGCAAACGGAGACATGGCCACGAGGAACGCGCTGAGGAGGGCTGCCGGTGTGCCCGCGACGCGGCGCGCGAGCGCGTAGGTGAGCGCCACCGTGGCCACGCTCGCGAACGCCGACGGGAACCGCAGCGCCGTTTCTCCCGTCCCCGCCACATCGGTCCAGGCTTTGATGAGCAGATAGTAGAGCGGAGGATGAGAATCCGCCGCCCGCAGGGTCGTCAGCAGACCCCTCCAGGACTCCCGCGTAACGCTGACGACGAACGCCTCGTCGAGCCACACGCTGTGCCAGCCGAGTTCGACTACGCGGAGCGCCGCCGCCAGCACGAGGATACCCGAGAAGATCAGGCTGGGACTCATGTGAATGTCGCGGGTCCAGCCCCGACGCCCTGCCATCGACGGCGCCGGCTGGCCGGCCGCCCGTTGCATGGCCATGGCATCGCCCTGAGACGTCACGTGAGTCTCCACCACCGGGTATCATGCCCAACCGCGACAAGAGTTTAGACGCCCCCCTGGCCCTGTCCCAGGTGCGGTCTCCGCATGTCCCTAACGGTGCGTGTTTGGGTATTGCTTCTGCGGGAAGGATGGTTGGCTCGGACGCATCGGCCACAGTCGACGTCATCGGTGAAGGAGGGCGACGTTGCGCAGACGGTCCCGGCTCCACCGGAACGACAGGCGCGGAGGATTCACGCTGATCGAGCTCGTCGTCGTGCTGGCGATCATCGCGATCCTCGTTGCGGCGGCCGTACCACTCTACCTCAGCGCCCGAATGAAGGCGTACAAGGCCGAAGCAGCCACGGTCCTGCAGGAGCTCAAGACCCTCGAGTGGGGCTACTACCAGCAGTACGATGCGTTTACGGCCGTACTGGCGTCGATAGGGTTTCAGCCACCGAGCAGCCAGATCTGGTCGTACGGCAATCCCACGGTCGGCCCCGGGGTCGTGACCATGAGCGCTATCGGGAGCACGGGGACTGCGGTGGCGAATCAATCCATGTCGGTGGTGCTGAGCAGCGACGGGAGTTCGAGCGCGGCCGCCACGTTTTAGCAGGAATCGTTCGACTCGTACCTGTCCGAGTGATGTCCTGAATCTGACCGGAGTGGGTATGTACGAGACGGATCAACTTCGAACCGGCCGGCGCCGGCGCAAGGGAATCAGAGGGGGTGGACAGGGGCAATGTTTAAGTGGCTGCACGACAAGATCCGGCAGGAAGATCGGGGTTTCACCCTGATCGAATTGGTGGTCGTGCTCGCGATCATCGGCATTCTGATTGCGGCGGCGGTGCCGCTGTACCTCGGCGCCCGCCAGAAGGCCTACAAGGCCGAGGCGAGCAACGCGCTCCAGGAGATCAAGACCATGGAGTGGGCCTACTACCAGCAGTACAACACGTTCGTGAACGGGACACTCCCGTCGATCGGGTTCGTCCAGCCGGGTAACGCGAAGTGGACGTACACGGTGGGCACGGGGACCGCGGCGAGCGTCGTTGCGACCGCGACCGGGACTACAGGCACCCCAGTTGCGGGTCAGACGATGACCTTGACGTTGAGCAGCGACGGGAGTACGCAGACGAGCGCGTCGTTCTAGCCACGGCTCGATCCGGTACCGAGGGGAGGCGAGCGCCTCCCCTCGGTGTCTTGGAGCGCCTATGAGCGATCATCTCGAGATCGGGATCGGTACGGAGTTTCTCCGGCCGGAGGTTCCGAGAGCGTCGTGGTGGGCGCGAGAGATCCAGCTCGCTCCGTCCACGGTTCTGGGTGCGGTGATCGCCCTCGCGATTTTCCTCCGGTTCGCCCTGCTCGGTCGCAACAGCCTGTGGTTCGACGAGATGTTCGTGTACCACATCACCCGCATGAGCTGGTCTGACATGCTGCTCCATCTTCGCCTGGAGGACGCGCACCCTCCGCTGTACTACGCCCTGATGAAGGAGTGGACCGGGCTCGCCGGCACCAGCGAGATCGCATTGAGAACGCCCTCGGCGTGTTTCAGCGCGGCCTCGGTGTGGCTGACGTACCTTCTTGCGCGCCGGCTCTCGTCGGAGCGCGTGGCCCTGCTCGCGGCGTTCATCGTTGCGGTCTCGCCGTTTGAGATCATGGCCGGCCAGGAAGCTCGGATGTATCCGCTGCTGGGCACGCTGGGGCTCGCCTCGACACTGCTGCTTTTGACCGCCGTTGAGCGCGGCGGTTGGGGTCGCTGGGCGGCGTACGTGGCGGTGAGCGCCGCGATGGCCTACACGCACTACCTCAGCGCCCTGGTGATCGGCGCGCAAGGGGTGTGGATGTTGCGCGGCGAGCGCCGCGTATTCTGGCAGTGGTTCGCGGCTGCTGCAGCGACCCTGGCGGTGGTGCTTCCCTGGATGCCATCTCTCTGGTATCAGGCGACGAATGGACACGTCTGGGCCTGGTACCGGAACCCGGCTACGCTGTCGATGTTGGGCGACCTGCTGGCGCTCTACTCCTTCGGCGGGACCCTGTTCGGGCTTGGCACGTATTTTGCGGTTGGCTCCCGACCCCCGCTCGAAGAGTTAACTATTCTACTGCCGTTTCTGCTCGCGCTCTGGTGGGGCCTGAGGTCCCCCGCGTTTCACGGGCGCGCAGCTGCGCTGGTCGGCACAGTGTTCGTGATGCCGATCGGGATCATGTTCATCGTGTCCCTGCGGGAGCCGATGTTTTACATGCGGTGGTTCTCGTTTCTTGGGCCGTTCTACGCGATGCTGACGGCCGCGGGCGTGCTGGCCCTTGCCGACCGGTTCCGCGGGCAGCGAGACCGCATCGTTGCGCTGATGGTCGTCGGGCTCCTCGCGTACAGCGTACCCGTGTTGTCGCGGTACTATTTCGACCCCAACTACCGCCTGTACAATTGGCGTGCCGCCGCCGAGCTTGTGCGGGCTCGTGTGAGCCCCGGGGATCTCATCCTCTACAACGGTCCTGCCGCCAAGATCGCGTTCACGTACTACTTTCGCGGGCACAACGACTCGCTCGATCTCACCCCTGTTGAGGCGCTGCCTTCCGGCAGTCGCCGGGCCACGTTCGACTCGGCGTGGGTGAGACGTCTCAGCGTGCGCTATCCGCGGGTGTGGGTCATCACGACCCTGCCGTTTTCACCGCAGATGCAACAGCGGTTGCAATCCGATCTCGAGACCGGGTACAGATTGGTGAGAATCGACGACTTCAAGGCCGTCTGGGTGACGCTGATCGTCGCCAAAGACGCGGCGCGCGCTCAGTAGCGCGTGTCCTCGCGGCCCCGGCTCGTACACGAGGGACGGTGTCTGCATGGTGAACGATGCACGAGCGATTCGTGAGCTGACTTCCGTGTGCGCACCGAACGAGGCCGCCAGGACGACCGGTCGCAGTATCGCGTCCGTCTGGATGGTGCTGCTCGTCTGTGCGGCGGCTTATGTCACCGTTGGGTTGACATTCTCGTCCAGCCGGGGATTCTGGTCCCCGGACTCCGCAGTGCGGTTCGTGCAGGTCGAGAGCTTGCTGCGCCACGGCGCCGACGGCGTGGCCGTGACGTATCCGGCGGCGTCCCTCGATCCCGCGGGGACGTACTTTCCGTTTGGCCCGTGGTTCCATTTTGTCCGCCACGGCCGATACTATGTCTCGTACCCGCCGTATTTTCCGGCGCTCGTCGCCCCGCTGTACCGCAGTCTGGGGAACGCCGGGTTGGTCTTGCTCCCGTTCCTCGCGGGCCTCGGAACCGTCTGGGTGACGCACGGGGTGCTTGCGCGAACCGCACCCGTGTTGGCGGGGTGGGGAGCGCTCGCACTCGGGCTCGCCACGCCGTTGGCCATCTACAGCGCGGTGTTCTGGGACCACGCGCCCGTCGTGTTCCTCAGCGCGGCGGCGCTCGCGCTCGCGGTGCGAGCGTGCGACTCCGAATCCGCACGTCGGACGCTCGATCTTGAGCTCGCCGGCGCCCTGTTGGGATTGGCGCTGTGGCTTCGGAATGAGATATACGTGCTGATTCCGGCAGTGCTCGCCGCGTGGGTTTGCGTCGCCGCGCGCGACCGCGTCCGGGGCGCGATAGCCATGATCGCGGGCCTCGTCGTCCCGGTCGGGGTCCTCTGGGCGCTGAACCGTGCATTGAGCGGCAGCCTGCTCGGGTGGAAAGGCGAGGGCTTGGCCGCGAGCCGCGTGCACGGCGTGGTGGCAACCGCAACGGGCCACGAGGCCGCGGCGTGGATTACGGACAAACTGGGGAACGCGTACTTCCAGCTGATCTCGATCGACTACTATTCGTTCAACCCGCACGCGGTCGGCGTCGGCGCGCTGCTGGCGACCGGGCTCCTGGTCGCCGGTCTATTGCTGCGCGCGGGGGCCGCGCGAGGCGGCGAACGCGCACTCGCGGCCGGCGGCGTTCTCGGGGTCACCGTCGGCTTGTTGCTGTTCGCGGGCAGGACGGACGTCTCAGGTCTGCTCCCCGCAGCGCCGTTTTTCCTGCTGGCGCTCCTGCCGGGGCCGCTCGCGAGGTGGGAACGCTTTTTGTGGCTGGTCGTCGGCCTCTTCACCGGCGGCATCATCGTTACAGGGACGCATGGTGGGCTCCAGTGGGGGCCCCGGTACCTGTTGCCGATCCTGCCTCCGCTGGTGTGGCTGTCTGCCGCGGCGGTGGCCCGCGCCCGCGCAACGGCACCGGCGCTCTGGCCTTCACTCCGCTTGGCGGCGGGTGGGTTAGTCGCGGTGAGCCTGCTCATCCAGGCGTCGGGGGTGGATCAGGTCGCGGAGATGATGGCCACCAACGCACGGACAAACGCGGCGTTGCGGGCGGCGCTGGCCGACGTTGTTGTGACCCCGTTGGAGTGGGTGACGCTGGGGTCGGGGCCGGTTTACTTCGAGAAATCCCTGATGTTCGTGGCGCAACCCAACGACTTCCACGCGCTGGTGACACGGCTCGCGACCGCGCACGTGGCGCGATGGACATACATCCCGCTGTCCGGCCCGTTCTTCTCGCCGCAGGCAGTCGAGCAGTGGGGGTCGCCGTCGTACCGCTTTCACGTCGCGGATGATCGGACCGAGGCAGGGCTGCGTCTTGTAACGTTCGCGGGCACGCTCGGTCGTGGTCCGCGGTCCGCGCCATAGTGCGGTCGGTCCGTGGCGATCGCGGTGCCCGGGTTTCGACACCGGGATGTCCACGAACGGACGCAGGACCGTGTGCCGTGCTACGGTGATCGGTGCTGACGATTCGAACCGCGCAGCGGATGTCCGCGAAGGCCGTGCCACACCGCGTGCACGCGTTCCCAATCCCCTTGCCAGACGCGCTTCAAGATCTTGCTGCCTGCGCCGATCGTGATGGGTACGACGGCGAGCGGGGCGTACCGACGGAAAAAACGTACCGCTGAGGCGCTGAAGTACGCGTCCAACACCGCGCTGTTCTTGCCGGTGCTGGCAGATTCTTTGTGCCATACGCGGGCGTGCTCCGCGACGGCGAGGCGGTAACCCGAGCGACGCAGGCGGAACGCGAAGTCGGTGTCCTCCCAGTACATGAAAAAGCCGTCATCGAGCGCGCCAATGCGTCGGAAGACGTCGGCCCGAACGACCATGCTCGCCCCGCTCAGGTAGTCGAGACGCCCCGCCGGAGTCGGCGCGGCGCAATAGCGTGAGCGCCCAAGCCACATATTCACGTGGCCACCGCCCCACGCTTGGATCCGGTCCGGGCTTGTCATGTCGAGCAGCACGACGCCGACGGCGCCGACGTGGGCGTCGGCTTCCGCGACAGCGACCATGGCGGTCAGGGCATTCGGATCGACGACGGTGTCGTTGTTGAGGAGCCAGATGTAGGTCGCGCCGTCGGACAGCGCGTGGCGAATGCCGACATTGTTGCCTCCCGCAAATCCCAAGTTGCATCCTGTCTCAAGCAGCGTCACGCTGGCGTGCGCCGCGCGAATGCGGGCGACCGAGTCGTCGCCGGAACCGTTATCGACGACCACAATCTTGTATCGCGGGTAGTTCAATTTCCCGAGCGACGCAAGACACGCCAGCGTGTCGCGCCAGCCGCGCCAGTTGACGATCACGACGTACACTAGTGGCGTCACGACCGCCTAGGTCCGAGGGCCGCTCGGACCGCATGTTCGAAGGCATCTGCGGCGCGTTCCCATGTAAACCGTCGGATGAACGCATGCCCGGCGCCGGCAAGCTGCAGGCGAAGGGCATCGTCGCGGATCATGCGCACGAGCGCGCGTGCCAACGCGGGCGGGTCTTTCGCGGGCGCCAGGAGGGCAGTCTTGTCGGGAATCGCGTACTCGCGGTGGCCGCCGATGTCAGTGGCGACGACAGCGGATCCACAAATCATGGCTTCTCCAGGCGGCGCGGCGCACCCCTCGGACCAACTCGGCGCGAGAAAGACCGCGGCGCCGTTGTAGAGTTGCCGAAGCACCCCTTGCTCCGGCATCCGGCGGTACTCGATCCAGCCGGGGAGATCGCGTGGCCGTTCGGGGATCCCGAACAGCGTCGCGTGAAGCGCCGGGCGCTCGATCTTGGCCAAGCGGAGCGCCTGCAGTCCGTCGCACGAGCCCTTCCACTCTGCGGTATGGTACAGCATCAATGCAGTGTCGGGGTCCCGCAGTTCAGGCGGGCGGTCCAATCCGAAAGTTGCAAAATCGAGTCCATTTGGGACGTAGTCGGCGGCCTCCCCAAGCGTGGCAGCGAAGTTATGTAACCATTCGGCGATCACGATCTTGCGGAGTGGTAGCCGCCACGTGGCGAGGACACGGTCCGCCGGCCCGGACCAACTCTCGAGGTGTTGTATGAGATAGAGTTTCTTGCCCTTGACCGGAGGATATGTCGCGATCCACTCGGCGGTTTGCCAGGCCGTGGCCACCACGACGTCCGCGTCGGGCACGTATCGAGCCGCGGGGGACGGCACCCATGCGATGGAGACCCGCGGGTTGAGCGTAAACCACGCATCGGGGCGGTATCCCCCCAACAGCCGTCGGCGGAGATACCGTGCCGTGAGCATTGGCATCCGCATCAAGGGGGTATCGGACTCGACGCCGGCAGCATGCACGACCGTGACGCCGTAGCCTCGCTCGCTCAAGCGGTTTGCGTACTCATAGACGACTTTGAATCCGCCAATCGGCGTCCGTCCGGGCCCGGGGAGAACGAAGGAAATGGACGGTTGCGATCCGATTGGTCGAGATGCGTCCTCGTGGCGCGCGCTCATCAGAATGCTGGGGACCAGATGCTACGTTTCCACGACAACCACGCCCGGCCGAGTTCGCGCCGGTACGCGCCGGCGAGTCCTGCTCCGTAGACCGTCAGGCCGCAGGCGAAATAGACGACGAGGTCCGTCAACCGGGTGATCGGACGGAAATGTTGGGCCCCGAACAGGAGCAGTCCGACGATCGCAGCCCAGATCCAAGGCGGGACGACGACGGGCAGGATGCGAAACGGGACGCGCGCTTGCGCAGCGCGGAAGAACAATAGGGTGGGTACCTGCACGGCGAGGTCCGCCCAGGCGATGCCCACCGCGCCGAATCTCCAACTCAGCGGCACGCCCGCCGCCCACATCGTGGCCGCGCAGATCGCCGCGAATGCGAACGTCGTGCGCGACCTGCCGAGCGCATTGAGGAGGCCGAGCACCGGCGTGGCGGTGGCGATGGAGAGATTCGCAACCCACAGAATATAGAAGAGGGGGAGGGCGCCGAGCCATTGGTCGCCGAACACAAGATGGGTGATCGGGGTGATGAAGGCGAGCGTCAACACGGCCAGCGGTGCGACCAAGGCGTTTGTCGCCCAGATCGTTTGCTCGACGTAGCGCGCCAGCCCGGGGGCGGTCTGCAGCCGCGCAAACACCGGAAGGTACATCCGCTGAAGCGCGAACAAGGCGAGGACCGGGTACGTGGAGACGAACGAAGCCCAACTGATATAGCCTACGCTTTGGGTCCCAAGCAGAAGACCGATGAACACCGGGGTGACGCTGTCCTTCATCAGGGACACCGCCGCGATTCCTTGGTACGGCAGTCCAAAGGACAGATGGGTTCGCACGCGTGCCCAATCCCAGCGCAGTGCGGGGCGCCATGGATTGACCAGGTTGATCATGGCCGCCCCCATCGCCGAGCGCACGACGAGCGCCACCGCGAGAGAGAGGGCGCCCCATCCACGCAGGGCAAGCAGCACCGCCACGGCATTGTACACCAGCGCCTGGGCGACCTCGACCACGGCCAATCGTCCGAAGTCGAGGTGGCGTTCCAAACGCACCTGCGGGACGACCATGAGGGATGTGAGCGCGAAGGCCAGTGCGGCGAGCCGGAAGAGCCACGCGTTCTCGGGAGGGAGATGGTACGTACGTGCGATGTTGGGGGCGATTACGACGACTGCGGCGGCAATGACCAAGACCACCAGTTCCTGAACGGTGAAGAGCGCACGATAGTCATCTTCCACCGGTTCAGCGGGCTCCCGGATGAGGCTCGCAGCAAACCCGGTCCCTCCAAACGATGTGAGGAAGCTGATCCCGAACGTGAGCACGGCCACCAAGCCGAATTGCGTTGGGGAGAGCACGCGCGCCAGGAGGATGCTGCCGGCCGCGTTCGCGCCTTGCGTGATTACCTGCCGGATCCCGAGCGCGACCGCACCCCGCAGCGACTTGCGGGCAACGTCGGCCGGCGAATAGCTTATCGCTCGGTGCGCCATCCTCTTAGCAGGTCCCGCGCGTGGCGTGCTCGCTGCCACTACGCTCTGTGATCGGCATCCCATTGGATCGTCTGGGCCTGCGGGACGGGGTGGGTGAACCGTGCCCCCGAGCGCGCCCGGTCCCACAGGGCATTGCGGATCTCGTTGCCAGTCGCGGGACCGATGGCGACGCTGACGTCTCTCACGCCGGCGTCGATTGGACTCGGTGGCGTTGCAAACGTGCACGTTCGCGGGCCCAGCCGGCTGCCCCGTCCTCTAGACAAGATCAGACTCGGTGTGGTCTCCATGCAGCTCCTCCATAGCGTGGAGTCGCCGTCCCGTCCCGCCGGGGCAAGGCGCGATGCCGCCACGCAGCCCACGAACGCCGCTACCAAGACACTTCATTCCCCGTCTTTGCATTGTCGAGACCCGCACAGATCATCCGCGGCCTACCCGGTTCTCGCGCCTCCCCAACGCGCTATGGTGCCCTGACGACGAGATGGAACCCTCTGTCCGGATCCGCCTCGTGGTCCGGGTCATCGGTCCTCGGGTTCGCCGACCCCCTCACATAGTCTCGATGGGCGAACACGTCAAAGACGCGTTCGAACCCCGCGCGTTCGAACTGTTCGACCCACCATGTCCTGGGCTCGACCGTAACATGCCACACTGTACCGGTCTCCATGTCCACGTGCGGCACGGTGGCGACCGAGGCGACAAACAGGCCACGATCACCGAGGTTGTGGCGGAGGTTTTCAAAGAACCGCGGCAGCGATTCTCGCGGAAGATGCTCGAGCACTTCCCAGGCGGTGATGAGGTCGAACCTGCGTCGCGCACCCTCTCCGTTGACGAAATGGAACGGTTCGGTCACGTCCGCGGTGAACAAATTATCGGGGATTACGCGCCACAGGGCTCGTTGGTTGACGAGCGGGTAGTCGCTGCCCTCGATGCCGTAGGACTGGTGTCCCGCGATGAGGAAATCCCACACCAGCCCCCCTCCGGCACATCCCAAATCGAGATGAAAGATCTTCTTGCCAAAGAACTTACCGCACGCAACGACGAAACGAGGATGCCGGGTACTATCGTGCTTCGCACCGTGTGGAACGAGGTGGTCGGCACTATGTATCGCGACAGGATGATCGGTTACAATCTGGAGCCTCACGAGACCTTCGGGGTCGAGCGGCCGGAGGGAGAGTCGCAGCAGATCGACTAGGTAGTCTTCAACCGCGATGATCCGATACCGATCCGCCGCATCCCGCGCCGCCTGCAGGTTTCTGATCGTTGACGTCCGGACCAGGCGGACGCCAGCGACGCCCAGCGCCCGATTGATGGCTCTGGACAGCCGCCGCGCGACGCCAAACTTGGCAGGATGCTGTGGCATGGGCCCTCCGTCTCACTGGAGCGTTAGACTTCTCCGCACATTCTCTCTCCGCGGATCAAGTCCTATGCTCGGGATGTTGCGCTGGTCGATGGCGAGGTGCGCCACATCCGTGACCCGTCTGGAGTTTGCGCTGTTGTGGGCATATGCTCTGTCGGAGATGCTGCTGACGTGTGTCGTTGCCTCGCGAGGATGCACACGCAACCAACCCATGCGAACCCTACTGGTCACCCACCTCATCCCGTACCCTCCCGACACGGGAGGCAAGGCGGTTGCGTGGGACACATTGCGGAGTCTGGCGCGCCTGGGATCCGTTGACCTGTGCGCGTTCGTACCTCCGTGGACCCGGGTCGACGGGATGGAGCACGTATCCCAAGTCGCCGGGCGGGTGGTGACGCTGCCGCTCCGCCGCCGGTCACCTCGGGTGTTCTTCCTGCCGTTGTGCGCGGCCCGCGGCGTGCCGTACTACATCCTGCGGGACTACTCGGACGCGATGCGGCGGCGCATTCGGGAGATGGCGCCCGCGTATGACGTGATCGTGGCCGACTCATTGTACACGGCCCCATACGTCGCGGATCTGGATCGGCCTCGCATCTTGCAGGAGCACAACGTGGAGAGCCATCTCGTGGAGGCGTTTCTCTCCCGCCGGGGCCCGCTGGCGTCGGGGGCGGGGCAGTTCGAGCTGCGGCACCTCCGTGCGTTCGAACGGGACAGTTGCAACGTGTTCGACGCCATCGTGGCGTTGTCGGACCTAGATCGCCGGCGGCTTGAGGCGCTTGGGGTGCGTGGCCCGATCACCGTTGCGCCGCCGGCGGTGGACCCGGTTGAGGCCACACCGGACGGTCCTGAGCGCCGGAACGTGGTCTATCTGGGGACGCACCACTGGCCGCCGATCGCCGACGGGTTGCGCTGGTACCTCCGCGAGGTGCACCCACATGTCTCTCCGCACCTGCAACACGCGCAGGTTGTGTTTGCCGGACCGCGACCGCCGCATGACGTCCAGAGTGCAGCGGAGCGAGGCGGCATCCGGGTGTTGGGGTATGTGGAGAACACCGACTCGATCTACCACAGCGCTGCGGTCTTCATGGTACCGCTCCGCATCGGGGGAGGGGTGCGTCTGAAGATCCTGCATGCGCTCGCGCGCGGGCTCGCGGTGGTCTCGACGACGGCGGGGTGCGAGGGCCTTGACTTGGTGCCCGACCGACATCTGCTCGTCGCGGACGACCCGCGCGAGTTCGCGGCGGCGGTCCTTCGCGTGCTTCGCGATCCGGAACTTCGACGACGGCTGGGAGCCGAGGGGCGGGCCCACGTCCTCGATCGGTTCTCCGTCGAAAGAAGGGACGCCACGCTCGCGGCGCTCGCCGAGAAGGTGTCGGGAAAGAGCCGCGTCACTCGACCCATTCCTCGACCGTCGCGACGCGGACAGCCATGACGCGACGTTCCGCGGACCTGCCCAACGACGACTGGCACCGAATCGAGGAGCGCCGTCCCACAGGGGCAACGGCGAGGAGGGAGCCCGAGACGGGAGCCTCAGGGGCGGAGGACGACGACTGGGCGCCGGTCGTGCCCCTACTGGGGATGCAGCTCCACGACGTGGATCTCGATGGTGCAGTCGCGGCGATCTTCCGGGCGATCGACGGAGGCCGCCGCGGGTATGTCGTCACGCCCAATGCGCAGCACGTGGTGCTGTTCCGCCGGGACCCTGTCTTCCGCGCGTCGTGCGAAGGAGCGGCGCTTCGGCTGGCAGATGGCATGTCCCTTGTCTGGGCGTCCCGCTTCTTCGGTCGCCCGCTGCCGGCGCGGGTCGCCGGCTCTGACCTCCTCCCGGCGGTGTGCCGAGTCGCGGCGGCTCGCGGGAAGACCATTTTCTTGTGTGGCGGACGGTCAGGGGTGGCGCAGCAGGCCGCTGAAGCCCTCACGCGGAGGTATCCCGGGCTGCGGGTTGCCGGCACTTTTACGCCCGCGGAGCGATTCCACTGGGTGGGGGAAGCCGGGGACGACGCTGTGCGAGCGGTGCGGGATGCTCGACCGGACGTGTTGTTTGTCGGCCTCGGCGCGCCGACCCAGGAGGCATGGGTCCATGAGCATTGGGACCAACTCCACGTGCCTGTCGCGGTCTGCTGCGGGGCGGCCCTCGACTACGCCGCGGGCACGAGACGGCGCGCCCCGGGGTGGATGCGGCGCGCCGGTCTGGAGTGGTTCTGGCGGTTGGCGGGCGAGCCGCGCCGCCTGTGGCGGCGATATTTGGTCCTGAACGTCGTCTTTTTGGGCATATGCTTCACGGAATGGTGTCGGGTGCGCTTCCGACCAGGGGGACGATGAGAGAGTTCGTCGTTGCGGTGCCGAGGCAACGGGTCGTGTCCCGCGCGGCGGCGCGGGCAGTATCGGCGGTGTCTCTTGCCGCCTGCGACCTCGCCGCGCTAGCGCTGGCGCTCGCCGCCGCGGTGGCGGTACGCGCCGAGATCCTTCCGGTGATCTCGCCGGCGTTTGCCCGCCCAACGTACCCGCTCGTGCACTATCTTGCTCTCTGGTGGGTCCCGGTCGCGTATCTCGGCTGCCTGGCGTACGCCGGGCTGTACACGCGCCGGGACCCCTACTGGGAGGAAGTGCGGCGCTGCCTCCTCGGCGCGTCCGCGAGCGGGCTCGTCATCCTCGCGGTGCTCTCCGCGGCCAAGATCAGCGACGACATGTCGCGGCCGGTTGTGGTGCTGGCGTGGGCGGGGCTGCTCGTGGTCCTGCCGTTGCTCCGGCTGGCGACGAAGGAAGCGCTGGTCGCGCTTGGCCCGTGGCGCAAGCGGGCGTTGCTCCTCGGGTGCGGGCCTGTGGCGGACGCCGTCGTTGCGGCGCTGCGTCGGCACAAGACCCTCGGGTACGAGGTCGTCGAGGTCCTGACCGACCCGGCCGCGGTCCCGCGCCGCGCGGTCGCGCTGGACGCCCGAGAGATCATCGTGACGACGTCGGCGCTGGGGCGGGCGGAACTCCTGACGCTGGTCGAGCGCGTTCGTCCGGTCGCCGAGAACGTCCTGATCGCGCCGGATCTGTGGGAGGTGCCCGTGCTGGGGGTGGAGGTGCTGGGGTTCGTGGAGGACCGCGCCCTGCTGCTCCGGGTGCCCAACAATCTGTTGAAGCCCTGGAACCTGGCCGTGAAGCGGTGGTTCGACCTGTGTGTGGGGACCGCGCTTGCCGTGCTGTGCCTCCCCGTCGTGGCTGCGGCGGCGACAGCGATCCGGATCGGCTCCGCGGGCCCCGCGTTTCACGTCGAGCCCAGGATCGGGCGGGGTCAGGGGCGGTTTGCGTGCTACAAGCTGCGGACGATGTACGTGGATGCGGACCAGCGGCTCGAGGCGCACTTGGCGCGGCACGGGGGGGCCGCAGCCGAGTGGGCCCGTTATCGGAAGCTCCGGGGGGACGATCCGCGGGTGACCCCGGTCGGCCGCGTGCTCCGCCGGTACGGTCTCGACGAAGTCCCGCAACTGTGGAACGTGTTACGGGGCGACATGAGTCTCGTCGGGCCGCGGCCGTATCTGCCGCGGGAGATGACGCTCGTGGATGAGGATGGTATGCTTGATGTTCGTCCAGGGCTCACCGGGTTGTGGCAGGTCAGCGGGAAGAACGCGCTGCCGTTCCGGGAGCGGACGCGGCTCGATCGTTGGTACGTGAACAACTGGTCACTCTGGTTGGATATGATCGTGCTGGCAAAGACGATGCCGGTCGTGCTGCGCGGTGAGACGCGGGCGGCGGCTGCATCCATCGACGAGGTCGCAGACGAGGTGAGCACGGCGTGAGGCGCTGGATTCCAAGATCGACAGTTGCTCGACAAGACGTCTCGCTGGCCGCGGAGGCGGCGGGCCGACCGCATCGTGCGGCCGGCGTCGAGGGCGGGTTCACCCTCATCGAGGTGATGGTGTCGCTCGCCATTCTCGCCGTGGTCCTCATCCCGCTGATGTCCGGGTTCGACTGGAGCATGGGGCAGACCTCCGTGACCAACCAACAGACCGCGGCGGCGAACCTCGCGCGGCAGGCCCTGGAGCAGGCGCGGGCGCAGGCGGCCGCCACCGGCGGGTATCCGGTCACCGCACAGGCCCGCGCCGCCGTGGCCGGCACCCCGTACCAGCTTCAGACGGCGGTGACGACGAACGCCACGATGAACTATCAGACGGTCACGGCGAGCGTGTATCTTGGCGCCAACGCGACGCCGCTGGCGACGTTGACGACGGTGGTCGGACAATGACCCGGCCCGTGGATCCCCACCGCTCGACGCGCGGGTTCACGCTTGTCGAGATGGTTGTGGCGATGGCCGTCTTCTCCATTACGGCCGGCGGCATCTGGGGGTTGCTTGCGACGCAGGCGCAGTCGTCTCGGCTGACCAACAACTTTCTGCAGGTGCAGCAGAACGCGCGCTACGCCATGGAACGGTTCGAAGAGGAGGGGCAGTGGGCCAGCGGCGTGTCCACCGCGAGCGGGGGCGCGACACCGTCGGTGACGTTCAGCATCCCGGCGAACAATCCGGTCAGCCCCGGGACGGCCTATACCGTTCAGTACGCGCTCACGGGGAGCAGCACGATCACGCGCGCCGTGAACGGCGGGACGGCCTCCGATGTCGCCGCGAACGTCACGGCGTTCACGCTAACCTACTACGACAACGCCGTTCCGGCCAATACCTTGGCCGTGGCAAACGCCGGCAACGCGTACCGCGTCACCGTGTCGATCACGGCGACGTTGGGCGCGCAGACCCGCACGTTCACGTCGGACGTGTTCTTCCGTAACAAGTAGGCGAGTCGGACTCTTGGGGGGAAGGTGCATAGGTATGACGGCAGCCGGACTGCGCGCGCGGTTCCGCCGGGCTCGACGGCAAGGTTCGGAGTCAGGCATCGCATTGATCACGGTGCTGTCGATCGTCTTTGTGATCTCGCTGCTCGCGGTCCTCGTGATGTACCTCACGGGGAAGGAGCTCATCTCCGGGCGGCAACAGCTGACCGCCACCGACGCATTCTACCTCGCCGACGGGGGCGCGACGGTCGCGCGCGAGTCGGTCTATCAGTTGGTGGAAAACCTCTCGACGAATGCCACCAAGGTGTCCGGCGGTTCGACCGCGCTGCAGACGGCGATGTCGACGATGTACGCCAACGGCAGTCCCGCCAGCGGGGAGACTCCGCTTGCGATCCTCAACTACGCGGGCTTCGCGAGCAGCACGAACGCGTGCTGCAACACGATCACCAACAACGCCTGGACAACCACCGGCGCCGTCCAGACGAGCGGCGCGAGCTACGCGGTCGTCGCCCAGGTCGCGAACTACCCGACGATGTACCTCGCGGCCTATACGACCGATCAGTTGCAGTCGCTGGGGGACGGCTCGTACGCGACCAAGGTCACGATCACTCCGCGGCTCGTAACCAACGCCAGCTACCCGGCCGGCACGTACATCGAACAGACGGGCCCAGCCACGGTCCCGACGTACACGTTCCACTTTACCTACACGATCCTGTCGCGCGGGGTGTCTTCGCAGGCGACCCGCCAGGTGCAGCTGAGCAAGAACTTCGACGTGGTGGTGACGCCCGGCAGCTTCGCCGACTATGCGTACTTCCTCAACTTCTTCGGGCAGGCGCCGACCTTCGGACAGTGTACGAGCGGCGGGTACTTCACGACGTCGAACTCGTTCAACGGACCGGTGCACACCAACGGGCGCATGCAGCTCGCGGGAGACCCGACATTCAACGGCTCGGTCGAGCAGGCAGACTACAGCTTCACGTACAGTAACGGTCAGTGCGTAGTGGGGACCCAGGCCGCCCAAGGGCTGGTGCACTTCTACAACAACGGCAACCCGCAGGACAAGAACTACTGGTGCTCGCCGCCGCCTCCGGGTGGCACGTGCAACGTGGACAACCCGACATACGCGCAGGGCGGGTCGGCGTTCAACCGGCTGGCGAGCCTGATCCCCATGCCCACGGACGCGTTCAGCCAGGTGCGCGCGGCGATCGGGGGGAACCCCAACACCGTGACCGCCGTGACCAACCAGGAGATCAACCAGGACCTGGGTCTGTGCAGCGGCAGTTGCAGCTCCAACCCCCCGCCGAACGGCACCTATCTCCCGTCGACGGGCTCCGGCAGCTCAAAGACGCTGACCGGGGGGATCTACATCCAGGACAACAATCTGACGGGGATGAGCTTCTCCTTGGACAGCAACGGCAATCAGGTCACCACGGTCACCCAATCGAACCCGTCCTCAGGCGTCAGGAATCTCGTGACCACGATCACGGTCAACCAGACCAGCAATCAGACGGTCGTCGCGACGAAGTCGACCGCGAACAGCGGGAGCGTCACCAACAACTCCACGACCTACGCGGGCCAGCCCAACGGCATGGTCTACACGAGCGGCAGCATCGCGGCACTCGGCGGACGCACGGAGAGCTCGTCGTCGTCGTGCCCGTCGGACAGCACCGACCTGGGCCAAAACAGCAACAACACCAACCTGGTCGGCTCGTGCATCAGCTCGAACACCGCGATGACGGTGGCCGCGGGCGGCGATATCAACATCAACGAGAACCTGCGCTACCAGACGGAGCCGACGTCGAGCGGCACGCAGCCCAACAACATCCTCGGCGTCTTCTCGGCCGGCGGGAACGTCAACATCAACCAGGCGCCGACGAACCTGGAGACCGACGCGTTCCTGATGTCGGCGACCGGGATGATCCAAGTCAACAACTACGACTCGATTTCCCCCGGCACGTGGACGCTGCTCGGCGGGAAGATCGCGAACTACGCCGGGTTCATCGGGACGTTCCGGAGCTGCACGAATCCCCCCAGCAACCTCTGTGCGGTGAGCGGATATTCGAACGCGATCACGTTCGACTCGCGCACGATCAACAACGGCATCGTGCCGCCGTTCTTCCCAGTCGCGGGGAACTACTCCGCGAACTTCCCCGGCCTGACCGATACGCCGGCCAGCCACGCGACGTGGCAGGAAGTGTTCTAAGGCGCGGGCGATGGGACGCATGAGTCGTGGCGCGGCGTGGACGCCGCGCACGCCCGGGAGCGCCCCTGCGGACGCCGGGCTCAGCCTGATCGAGCTCACGGTGGCGCTCGCCATCATGGCGCTTCTCATTATTATCGCGATCCCGTTGCTGTCGGGGTACCAGGCGTCCAGGAACCTCGATCTCGGGGGCCAGCAACTCGTGAGTGACCTCCGCGCCGCGGAGGATCGCGCGCGTACGCAACATTACCTGAGCCTGGTCTCGTTTACGGCGGCGAGCGGGGCGTACGCCGTTGAAGCGCTGTCGCCGACCGGGGGCGCCATCACGAACCGGTGCGCGCTCCCGGTCTCCGGCACGTGGTCGACGGCCGAGAACGACCTGCTGCCGTCCGGGGTGACGGTGAACAGCACGTCGCTCACGTCGAATCAGCTGTTGTTCTCGTGTCTCGGAATGCCCTTCAATAACACCGGTGCCACGGCGTACACGACGGACCAGACGGTCGTGATCAGCAACAGCGCCGGGTCGAGGACGATCACGGTGCGCGCCAGCGGTGAGGTGACGTGCCTCGTCACCGCCGGCGGGCAACCCTGCGCCTACTGATCACGGCCACCACACGCGCCCCGCGTCACGCATCTCGGCTTTGTCGTTCCTAGGGAGTTTTCGGATTTCTCCATAAGTGCGCAGAGATTCCCGTAAAAAGTTCGGCGGATATCGACCCAGTGTGTCGTCTATGTGTCCTCTCTTTTGGGCATCAGGTACTGTTGGCGGGACGTGCCAGAGGTGTGAGAACGCGTGTTCCACTCTGGACGCGCTCCGGCAGCGGCAAGAAGCAGTGATTCTGGGACCCGCGTGGGTCCGTCAGGGAGACAGGAGCCAATGGGTCTACACAGGCACCGGACATCGGTAGGGCTGGACCTCGGCAGTCATGCGCTGAAGGCCGTGGAGGTCGTGCCCGCCGACGGTAAGTTGAAGATCTCTCGCGTCGCGCTCGCGCCCACCCCGGCCGGGGCGGTGACGGAAGGGGTGGCGACCGATCCCGCGGTGCTGGCGCCCGCGATTCGCGCGCTGCTCGAGGAAGGCGGGATCCGCACGAAGCGGGTGGTCACGGCCGTCGGCGGCGAGGCGGTCATCATCCGAGAGCTCAAGCTCCCGGAGATGCCGCAGATCGAGCTGGAGCGCGCGGTCGCGTTCGAGGCCGAGCGGTACCTGCCGGCCGGCGTCCAGGACGTGAGCCGGGACTTCCAGGTGCTCGGTAAGAGCTTGGAGGAGAAACAGCTCGACATTCTCCTCGTCGCTGCGCGCAAGGAACTGGTCGATCGCCAGCTCGCGCCGCTGCGGGCAGTGGGCCTGTCGTCGTCGGTCATGGAGGTGACATCGTTCTCCATGGTGCGGGCGTTCGAGACAAACGGCTCGAACGGCTCCCACGACTCGGCCGAGCCGCACGGCGATGCGACGGTCTACGTTGATCTCGGCGCCGAGAGCTCGGACATCATCGTGATGGAGGGCGATCGTCTCCGTCTGGCCCGTAACATCCCGATCGGCGGGAACGCGGTCACCAAGGCGGTCGCGGAGGCGATGAGCATCGAGTTCGACGCCGCCCAGACGCTCAAGGAGCGGCAGGCGCAGATCTTGGTGGAGGGCCAGCGGGCGGAGGATATGGTGGTACAGCACGTGCACGAGGCCATGCTCCCGGTGATCACCAGCATCTTCACTGAGGTGCGCCGCTCCATGGACTTCTACACCGCCCGGTCGCGCGGACAGGCGATCGCCAAGGTCGTGCTGACCGGTGGGACGGCGAAGCTCACGAACCTCGCCCGGTACCTCGGCGACGAACTCGGCGTCCCCGTCGAAGTGGGCAACCCGTTTGAGACGCACCAGGTGGATGCGGCGCTCCCGCCGGACCGCCTGGCGGAGGTCGGGCCGATGATGGCGGTCGCCGTGGGGCTGGCCCTGAGAGGAGCGCGCGAACGATGATCACGATCAACCTACTGGCGTCCGAACGGCGGCGAGCCGGCCCGGCACCGGCGGGCGGCAAACTGTGGATTGGCGCGACAGTCGCGGTGGTCGGCATTCTCCTGGTGTGGAGCTTCCTATTGATTCACCGCAGCGGGCAGCTTCAAGCGCAGATCAACGACGTCGCACACCAGACCGATGCGCTCCGCCCGGTCGCGCTGCAGGTGCAACAGCTGTCACAGGAGGCGGCCGCGCTCCAGGGAGAGGAGGCGGTGGTTCGCCAGTTGCTCGCGTTCGAGATGCCGGCCGCCGAGTCGCTGCAGACCATCCAGGCGGTCATCCCATCGAACGTCTGGTTGACGTCGATGGCCACGTCGGGAGCGAACCTCGCGACCTTCGATGGCTACGCGTTCTCGTATCCGGAGGTGGCTCGGTTCATGGTCCAGCTCGGCGCGTCCGGGAGTTTCGAGAACGTCGATCTGAGCAGCACGAACGCAGATTCGATCGGTGATCGCAATGTCGTGCGGTTCGAGGTGGTCGGGACGCTGAGTGCGCATCCCGTCACGTCGCAGGCGCAGCAGGGGGTGACGCGGTGAAATCCCTTCAACCGCGTGAGCGGGCGCTACTGTGGGGTGTGGGGCTCCTCGTGCTCGTCGTCGTCTTCTACATGTTCGTGTACGTGCCCCGGGGCCAGGTCAACGCCGAGTTGGCCGCGCGCCTCGTGGCCAGCCGGGCGGATCTGACGCAACTACAGGGCCAGGCACAGCGGAAAGATGCGTTGCAGCAACAGATCGCCGAGATGCAGAGCAGCATTCAGGCCTTTCAGGGCAAGCTGCCCTCCGCCCGGGAGATCCCGACCCTGCTCCTGCAGCTCGACGCCCTCGCGCACCAGTCGGGCGTGGACCTGAGATCCATCAGGCCGAGCGCGCTCAAGCCGGCAGTGGCGCCGCAGCCGGGAGCGACGGGCACGCCAGTGCCCTCGATCACTGGGGAGGTCGGGGCCACGGTCCCGTCGACATCCGGGGGGGCCCAGCGGCCCGCCGCCCAGAATGCGCCCGCCGGGCAGAATGCGCCCGCACCGCTCGCCGGGTACCAGCAGTTCAGCGTGGACATCTCGGCCGAGGGAGACTTCGCGTCGCTGCTCAAGTTTGCGAAGGGGATCGAGGGCTTTCCCCGGTTTCTCGCAATCTCCGACCTCCGGCTGACGCCCGCGCAACCCCGCAAGGGGCAGGCGCCGTCGTCCACGCCGATCCTGTCGATGCAGATCTCGACCACGGCCTACGTCGCACCCGCGGGAGGGGCGCGATGACTGCGCGACAGTCCACGAAGTCACTCCCCTGGCTGATCGGGGTGCTTGTCGTCGCGGCGCTCGCCGCGCTGTACGTCAACGTACGCGGCGGGGGAACCGCGCACGTCTCGTCGCCGCGCCTCGTGTACACCGGTGCGGCGCATCCTGCGGCGTCGGCCACGGTCCAGACCGCGGCGTCGCAGCAGACGGTTGGGACGCCGCCAGCGGGCGGCGGACCGGCGCAGGGGACGACGGCGTCGTCGGCCGCCGTTTCCGCCACCCCGGCGATCCCGACCGGGCCCACCGGGCGCGCGGATCCGTTCGTGCCGCTCGCGGCCGAGCGACCCGCGGGATCCGCACCGCAGATCGGCACGTCGACGCCGGGTTCGGGTACCGGAGTCGGCCTGCCCTTGCCGCCCGGCGCCGGCGGCGCCGGCATGGCGCCGGCCTCACCCGGCGTGGGCATGACGGTGACGGGGATCGTCGGCAATCAGCCGCGCGTGGCGATCATTGAATCGGCCGGGCAGACGTTTGTTGTCGGCGTGGGGGAGAACGTGAACGGCGCGGTGGTCGTGTCGATTCAACCGGAGAAGGTTGTGCTGAAGCGAGATGGCGTGACGTTCGAGTTGCCACTGGGAGGTGTGTGATAGTGAGGACTCATTGTCGGCGGCTGTCGTTGCCCTTGGTCATCGGGGTCGCCGTCGCCCTAGCGTTCGCAGCATGGCCGGCCTCGCCGGCGCTCGCCGACTCGGCCCGAGTGACCGGTGTCACGCTGACCAGCACGCCCACCGACATCCTGGTGACGGCCGAGGTGTCCGGACCGGTACACTACCAGGTCGTGAACGGGGGCTCTGCCACCGCCGTGATCGACGTGCAGGGGGCGGTCCTCGGGATGCCGGGCGGCATTTTGCCGCTGGCGAAGGGGCCGGTGTGGCAGGTACGCATCGGTCAGTTCCAACCAGACGTCGTTCGCCTCGTGCTCGAGCTCGCACGTCCGACGAAGATCGCGGTCACGACCCCGGCAGACGGTGGCTCGATCGTGGTCGGCGTGCCGGTCGAGACCGTGACCGCGGGCCCGGCCGCGGCGCCCGCATCGGGCGCGACGCCCCCGGGTCCGATCACCGCCGCCGCGGCGGCCCAGGCCCAAGCCCAGGCCTCGCCGCAGACCATCAACCTGGAGCTGCACGACGCCGAGATCGCCGATGTGATTTCCGCGCTGGCAAAACTGACCGGGAAGAACATCGTCACGGACACCGACGTCAAGGGCAAGATCACGGTGCGGCTCGTGGGCGTTACGTTCGAACAGGCGATGCAGCTCATCCTGCAGCCCAACGGGCTCGGCTACACGACCGTGGGTAACAACATCATCGTCGAGAACCAGGCGAAGCTGGCGAAGCCGTTCATGCGCGCCTACCATTTGACGAACATCCTGGCGACGGACTTTGTCGCGAACATCCTCCCCGTCACCGGGATCAAGAAGGAGCAGACGTCCGTCGACGCGTCGAACAACACGGTCTACGTGGTGGCGACGGCCGAGGACCAGGCCAAGGTGCAGGCGCTCCTCGGCGGCGTGGACGTCGCGTCGGCGCGCACCGTGACCCAGGTCTTCAAGCTCGACTACATCGACGCCTCGACGTTCCTTGACCTCATGGGCTCGCAGTTGCCCGACGCCGTCATCAAGACTGCGAAGCTCGACAAGGCCAGCAACTCGGTGATCGTCACCGCGAGCGCGGCGCAGATCGCGCAGGTGGCGGCGCTCCAAAAGAGCACAGACCTGCCGCTGGCGCAGGTGCTGATCGAGGCGTCGGTGGTGGAGATCCCCACCAGCGAAACGAAGAACCTGGGCGTGCAGTGGGAGAATCCGATTCCGTTCAACCTGAACAGCACCGGCACGGACAACTCGACCGGCCGGCTGTCGTTCGGGTTCTCGACCACGGCTCCCGTGACGGCGCAGCTCAACCTGCTGATCTCGCAGAGCAAGGCCAAGCTGCTCGCGAACCCGCGGCTCGCGGTGCTCGACGGCCAGACCGCGTCCATGAACATCGGCAGCCAGATCCCGTTCCAGGTACTGAACTCCCAGGGGGTGCCGTCGGTCGTGATCATCAACGCCGGCGTGATCCTCAACATCACGCCGCGCGTGAACCGCGACGGTAACCTGACGGTGAACATGCACCCCGAGGTCAGCGCGATCGCGACGCCGCCCTCGAACGGCGTGCCGCCAACGATCACCACCCGCGAAGCCACGACGTCGCTGACGGTGAAGGACGGGACGTCGATCATCCTCGCCGGGTTGATCCAGAAGAACGACACGCGGACGACCGTGAAGGTGCCTCTGCTCGGGGATATCCCGATCGTAGGGTGGCTGTTCCGTGAGACGAACACCGATCACGAGGACAACGAAGTGATCTTCATCATCACCCCGCACATCCTGCCCAAGGTGGGCACATGAGGTCACCTGTCGGACAGGTTGTGGGGCTGTGCGTCGCCGCCGTGGTCGCGTTTGTGACCACGGCCGGCGCCGCCGTGCCTCCGTACGCGGACACTGTCATCCATCCGACGGAGGCCGAGTTCCAGCAGTCGATCGCCGTGTACCAGCAGGCCGTCGCCGCGTCCGATCAGGACGCGGACGCGTACTATTGGCTCGGGGTGGCGTACTGGCAGGCGTCCAGTCTCAACCGAAACGGGACGATCTCGTACGGCGCGGACTACCTGCAGCGCGCGATCGCCGCCCTGGAGCGCGCCGTGTCCTTGAACCCGAAGAACATCGGCGCCTGGCTGCTGCTGGAGGAGGCGTACTATACGGCCGGGGACGTGGACAAGTCGTTTGACGCCGGGGATCGGCTGAATGCGTTGAGCGTGGATCTTTCGCAATACACGGGCGCGATGCCGCCGGCGGCACCGCGGGGCGGACCGACCGTGGTGATCCCGCCCGCGCCGAGCACGCTGGCGCCGGCCAACCCGGCGTTCCGGGCGTCGGATTTCGTCTACGCCGGGGATACCGACACGAAGCAGCTGTACCCGCTGTCGTGCCACCTCCCGCCGATGCGGCATCTTGTCATCTTTCTCGACAAGTGGGATGCTGTCTCCCGAGGGTACACCCTGGTGCAACAGTGCCCGTGACCCGGCCGGCCGCTGCCTCGACGGGGCGCCGGATGCACGGGTCGGGCGGACGTGCCGCGGCCTAGACGATGATATCGTTCGGTCTCTGGATCTACGCCTTCTGCCTCGGGGCGATCGTCGGCAGCTTCGCGAGCGTGTGCATCAGCCGGATGCCCCGGCATGAGTCGATCGTGTGGCCCGGATCTCACTGTCCCGGGTGCGGCGCGCCCGTCCGCTGGTACGACAACATCCCGATCCTGAGCTTCCTCTTGTTGCGCGGCCGCTGCCGCCACTGCCGCGGCGCGATCGGGCGGCGATACCTGCTGCTCGAGGTGCTCATGGGCGTGGTGTTCGCGCAGACGGCGCTCCTGTTCGGCCCGGGGTTCGAGGCGCTCCGAGCGATGGTGCTGGAAACGCTCCTCGTCATCGTGTTCTTCATCGATCTCGATCACCGGATCATCCCGAACGCGATCACGTATCCCGGTATCGCCCTGGGGATCCTCGGCGCCGTTCCGGCGGGGTGGGGCGCCGTCGCCGGTTCGGTGCTTACGGCGGGCGCGCTCGGCGGGGGCCTCTTCCTGGTCACCGTGCTGGGCTCCATGATCGCCGGGGCGGAAGCGATGGGGCTCGGCGACGTCAAGCTGGCGGCGATGATCGGTGCCTTTCTCGGGTGGCCGATCGGGGCGCTCGCGATCCTGCTCGGCATCTTTGTGGGGGGCGTCGTCGGGGTCGTCCTGCTCGCCAGCCGAACAAAGGGGCGCCGCGACTACGTGCCGTTCGGGCCGATGCTCGCCGGCGGGGCGCTGCTCGCGTTGTGGTGGGGGCCCAGCCTCCTGCGCTGGTACGTGAGCCGTGTCGCCGGATAACGTGGGGAGAGGGCGCGGCATTGCCGCCGCCGTTGTGCTCGCCGCGCTTCTCGTGGCGGGCGCCGCTGCGCGGAGCGACGCGGCCGACATGTGGGCGCTGCTGGCCCGCGGGCAATCGCTCTACCAGAGCGGGCGCCTCGAAGAGGCGTGGACCGCGTTCGCCCAGGCGGCAAGCGAAGCGCCCGGGGCGGCGCGCCCGGCGCTCTGGCTCGGGGCGGTCGCGATGGCGCGCGGGGATCGTGCGGTCGCCCTGGCGTGGTTCAACGAGGCGCTCCGCCGACATCCGTCGTTGGCCGAGCAGAGTTGCGCGATCACCTGGCTCCGGCAGCTCGGCGTCGAAGTGGCGCGCCCGCGTTGGCACCTGCGCTCACCCGCAGAGTATGCCGTGTTCGTGCACGCCGTGAACCCGTCGCTGTCCGCGGCACAGTCGCAGTGGCTCGGCTCCACGCTGCTCAGCGCGGCGACGCGCTACGGCATCGATCCGCGCATCGTAGCCTCCGTCGTCTTCATCGAGAGTCGGTTCAACCACCAGTCCGTCTCGTCCGCCGGCGCTGAAGGCCTGGGCCAGCTCATGCCCGAGACCGCGGCCGGGTTGGGCGTCGACCCCCGCGACCCGCTGCAGAACCTGATGGGGACAGCGTGGCTGCTGCGGCTGGATGTCGACGAGTTCCACAGTCTTCCGCTTGCGCTGGCCGCGTACAACGCCGGCGGAGGGGCCGTGCGGCGTTGGGGCGGGATCCCTCCGTACGCAGAGACGCAGTGGTATGTGTGGGCGGTGCTGTGGGTGTACGACGGACTACGGGCGTAGCGGGGCGACCGCGGCGGCCCCACTCTGCTGCCTGACCCGGTTGGCTACAGCCGCTGCAGGTGCGTTTCCTAGAATCCGCTCGGGTATTTGAGACCAAAGCCAAGCAGTCGGTCGATTCCGATGTGCGCCGTCAGGATGAGCGCGCAGGACACCATGAGATCGCGGCCGGTCACGACACCCAGGCCGGCCACGGCACCGGCAAGGGCGTATGTATGGAACACGTTGTAGATGGCTGCCCCCACCCGCGGCCCCGCAAGGTAGCCGAGCATCGCCGCGTCGGGGACGAGGAACAGCGCGATAAAGAGCAACCAACCGTCCCCCTGCATCCCGTACGCCCACACCGCTAGCACAAGTGCGACAAGCCCCTCCAGACGGACGAGGACGTCGGGACCGAGCAGCCTTCCCATCTCAACCTCCCCCCGCGCTCAGAACGAGATCCTCGCGCCGTTCAACCGTCTCCGTTGGCTCCCCGGTTCTGTCAGCGCTCCGCGCTGGCGCGTGTCGAGACGGCGCATGCGCTGCCGTGGTGGTATGCGCACGGCCGTCCCGCAGCGGACTGTGGCGGGCGTGTACGCGCCTCCACCGCTTCTCGCCCAAACGCCGCGCAGCCTCTCCACAATCAGCGCGCCTTCCTCGCCGGTCGGCCGCAGGGACGTGACGGCGTCGCGTCCCCACGGGCAGTGGCGTTGCCAGGAGATCCGCGGGTTCGCTGCTAAACTACGCGTCGATATCGTTGCATTCCCTCGCAATTGGCAGACCGTCTATCTGCGCGTGTCTCACGTCGATGGTGCGGTGGGAGCGCGAGTGTCCAAGGAGGCCGACCAATCATGACAGATATCGAACAGGCGGCCGCCGGCTCCGGCCGGCGCGTTCTTCGCCACTGCGTGGCCACGTTGGCGTACCGGGCCGCAAAGGCCCTGCGCGGCGCGCCGGCCGACTTCGGGGAGTTCCGGATCTCGGACACGGCCCGGACCCCGGGGGAGATCCTCGCCCACATGGGCGACCTGCTCGATTGGGCGCTGTCGCTGGCGAAGGGGACGCAGGCGTGGCACAACTCCCATGTGTTGGCATGGCCCGAGCAAATCGAGCGCTTCTTCGTTTCGCTCCAAGCGTTCGACGCGTACCTTGCCTCGGATGCGCCCTTGCGTGCTCCGGTGGAGCGCCTCTTTCAGGGTCCCATCGCCGACGCGCTGACGCATGTCGGACAGATCGCGACCCGGCGGCGATTGGCCGGCGCTCCCGTGCGCGGGGAGAACTATTTCGTCGCCGAAATCACCGCGGGGCGGGTGGGGGTGGATCAAGCGCCGCCGAGGCGGGAGTTCGACTGACGCCTAAACGCCGCCGCGGCCGTTCCCGAGACTCGACCGACGCCCCACGGCTTCGCCGCCGACCGGCCCAAGCTGCAGCGTGCTATCGTCCCGGGACCCGTTACGGGTGCGCCCATTCGGCCCGCAGGAATCGGAGCCAGTTGCCGTGCATGATCGCGGCGATGTCCGCCGGCGGGTAGTGGCGCTCCTCGAGGAGGACGGCGATGTTCTGGAGATCCGCGATCGTGTCGAGGTCGTGCGGGGTGCCTTCGCGGCCAAAGCCTCCGTCGAGATCGGTGCCGATCGCGACGTGCCGGCAGTTGCCGGCGAGGTGGCAGACGTGGTCGATGTGGTCGACGACGTGACGCAGGGTGATGTGCTCGTTCGGGTCGCCGTGCCGCCAGCCGGGCATGATCATCCAGCAGTCCAGCGCGGCCCCGATCACCCCGTCGCGTTCGATGATGGCGCGGATCTGGTCGTCGGAGAACTGGCGCTGATGGGGCGCGAGCGCGCGGCAGTTGTTGTGACTGGCCATGACGCGGCCGTCCCATCGGTCAAGCGTCTGCCAAAACGCCTGGTCGGAGGAGTGCGTGAGGTCGAGGACGACGCGGAGCCGCTGCATCTGCGCCAGCAGCGCGACGCCGAGGTCGGAGAGCCCGTTTTCCGTGCCGGTGCCGCCCGCGTAGCGTCCGGGGCCGTAGTGCGTCAGGCCGATCATCCGCAGTCCCGCCGCGTGCCACGCGGCGAGATCGTCGGGGTCGAGAATGGGGTCGGCCCCTTCTAGACTGATCGCGAACCCGAGCGGGGGCGTGGGGGCCGGGCTGTCACTCGGGTGCGCGGCGTCCCAGGCTTCCCACTCCGCCACGTGGGCGTCGAGCCCGGCGGCGTCGCCGAGGATACGCACGTGTCCTTGTCGCTCAAGCGCGCGGTAGTAGGCGAGCTGGCCGTGCGCCGCGCCGTAGGCTTGGGCGGTCGTCGCGTAGTCGATGTGAGGGGCCGGCCTGCCCGTCGACCGCGCGATGAGCGTGGCGAAGCTGACCGCGACGCGCCCGCGCCGCATCTCGGGAAAGGCGACGGTGCCCTGGCCTCGGCCCTTGCCCGGCGTGTAGTTCTCTTGGGTCCGGATCGTCTGTACCGAGGCGAGCAGGTTGCGGTTCCATTGGAGCGCGTTCATCGACAGGTCGAGATGACTGTCCACGACCAGCACGTCGAGCCCTCCTCATGGGTCTGATACCGGGGGGTTCGACGCTGGCCGCGTCGCTCCTCGACCGTTTATGCTAGAGTTGAACCGGGTGGATAGTGACCCCCGGCGCGCCGTGCCGGGCGGGGGGCTCCCGGACGGAAGGAGATGAAGATCCGCGGTATGGGTGAGGACGGACCCCGCATTCTGGTGGTCGATGACGAGTTGGCGATCCGCCGGTTCCTGCGCGTGTCGCTGACCGCGCACGGCTACCGCGTGCTCGAGGCGGCGTCGGCGCAGGAGGGTGAAGAGGCCACGGCGGCGCAGCGGCCGGACCTGATCATTCTCGATCTCAGCCTGCCTGACACGGACGGCATCGAGGTGACCCGGCGGCTCCGGGAGTGGTCCGCAATTCCTATCGTGGTGCTGTCCGTGCGGGGGCAGGACGAGGACAAGATCGCGGCGTTGGACGCCGGGGCGGACGATTACCTCACCAAGCCCTTCAGCACCGGCGAGCTGCTGGCGCGCGTCCGCGTGGCCTTGCGGCACGCCGCCCGCCCGGCGGAAGAGCCCGTAATCGCGACGGGGGACCTCGTCGTGGACGTCGCGCATCGCGTCGTGACGGTGTCGGGGCGGGAGATCTCGCTCACGCCGATTGAGTATGTCCTGCTGAAGACGCTCGCGGTGCACGCCGGCAAGGTCCTGATCCACCGGCATCTTATGCGCGAAGTCTGGGGCCCCGGGTACGACCCCGACACGAATTTGCTGCGGGTGAACATCAGCAAGCTGCGTCACAAGGTCGAGCCGGATCCTGCGCGACCCCAGTACATCCTGACGGAACCCGGGGTCGGGTATCGGCTGCGCGCGGCAACGTGAGCGCCGCCGGATCTCGGAACGAGGCGAGTAGCCGTGCGGAGCGGTGAAGCCGAGCGGCCGCGTCCGGAAGCGTTCCTCCGCGAGGCCGAGACCGAGGAGCGCCGCCGGCAGCGGGGCAAGCTGAAGCTGTTCCTCGGGTACGCGGCCGGCGTCGGGAAGACGTACGCGATGCTGGAGGCCGCACGGGCGCAAGTGGCGCACGGGCGCCGCGTGCTCATCGCGTACGTGGAAACCCACGGCCGGGCGGAGACGGAGGCGCTGCTCACCGGGCTGCCCATGCTCCCGCGGCGCCGCGTGGAGTACCGGGGGGTCGCGCTCGAGGAGCTCGATCTCGACGGCGTGCTCGCCGCAGGCCCGGACCTCGCGATCATCGACGAGCTCGCCCACACGAACGCGCCGGGCTCCCGGCACCCCAAGCGGTGTCAGGACGTCGAGGAGGTGCTCGCGGCCGGGATCGACGTCTTCACCACTCTGAACGTCCAGCATATCGAGAGCCTCAACGACGTGGTCGCGCAGATCACGGGCATCACCGTACGGGAGACGATCCCCGACCGTATCGTGGAGACGGCCGACGAGGTGGAGCTGGTCGACGTCTCGCCCGATGAATTGATCGAGCGGTTACGCGAAGGCAAGGTGTACGTGCCGGGGCAGGCCGTCCAGGCGATTCAGAAGTTTTTCCGCCCCGGAAATCTGACGGCCCTGCGGGAGTTGGCGCTGCGCTACCTGGCCGGCCACGTGGACCAGGCGATGCGCGCGTACATGGGCGCGCACGCCATCCCCGGGCCCTGGCCCGCGGGCGAGCGGGTGCTCGTGTGCGTCAACGGGGAGCCGATCGGCGAGCGGCTCGTGCGTGCCGGCCGGCGACTGGCCGCCGGGCTCGATGCGGAATGGATCGTGCTCCACGTGGAGACGAGCAAGGAGAGCTCGCTGTCGGAGGCCGCGCTCGATCGGATCGCCCGCACACTTCGGCTCGGCGAGGAACTCGGGGCGCGGACCGTGACCCTGCCGGGCGTTGACCCCGCCGAAGAGATCATCCGGTACGCGCGCGCGCAGAACGTGACGAAGATCTTCGTGGGCGCCTCGCACCGGCCGCGCTGGGTCGAGTGGTTCCGGGAGTCGGTGGTCGACCGCGTCATGCGAGCCAGCGGCGCCATGGATGTCTACGTCGTGAGCAGCCCGGCCGAGGCGGGCCCGCTCCCCGCGGTGGCGCGGCCGGCACGGCGGTCACAGCCGCGCCGGCCCTACCTGTACAGCATCGCGATCGTCGCCGCGGTGACCGCGGTGAGCCTGCTCGTCCGCGGGCTCATCGACGCGGCGAATCTGACGATGCTGTATATGCTCGCCGTCGTGATCGTTGCGCTGCAGTGGGGACGGGGGCCGGCGGTGACCACCGCCACGCTCGGTGTCCTCGCGTACGACTTCTTCATCGCGCCCCCGCGCTTCTCGTTTCGAGCGTCCGACACGCAGTATCTGCTCACGTTTGCGGGCCTGCTCGTCGTCGGCCTGGTGATCAGCACGTTGGCGGGCCGCGCGCGGGAACAGGCGCAGGCCGTCAGGCGCCGCGAGGCGTACACGACGGTCTTGTACGCGCTCAGCAACGATCTCGCCGCCGCGCGAGACGTCGACCGGATCGTGGACGTCGTCCTTCGGCATCTGGCCGCGACGTTCGGGCGCGACGGCGCGGTCCTCCTGCCGGCCGGGGAGTCGCTCCGGCCGGCGCTGATGGCGCCGAAGTTTCCGCTCGACGAGAACGAACTGGCGGTGGCGACGTACGCGTTCCGGCACGGCGAGCCCGCCGGGTACGGCACCGACACGCTGCCGGGTGCGCGCGCGCGGTATCTGCCCCTCAAGACCGCCCAGGCCGTCGTCGGCGTGCTCGGGATCACGCGCCCGCCCGACGAGGGGGACCATCTTACGCAGGAGCAGCGGCGTCTGCTCCAGGCGTTCGCCAGTCAGGCCGCGCTCGCAATCGAGCGGGCCAACCTCGCGGACGTCTCGCGCCGCCTGGAGCTGTCGCGCGAAACGGAGAGGCTCCAGTCGGCCCTGCTGAACTCGATCTCGCACGATCTGCGCACGCCGCTCGCCTCGATCACGGGCGCGGTCAGCAGCCTCGTCGACGCAGACGCGGTGCTGGACGCCGAGACGCGGCGGGAGTTGCTGGAGACCGCGAAGGAGCAGGCGGACTACCTCAACCGGCTCGTCGGCAACCTGTTGGAGATGACGCGGCTCGGGGGAGGGGCCGTCAGGCTTCGGCTGGAGCGCGCGGACATCGAGGACCTGGTCGGTGCGGTCTTGACGCAGATGGGCGACGCGCTCACGGGACGCGAGATCAAGGTCGCGGTGGAACCCAACCTTCCCCAGATCCCGATGGACTTTGTGCTGATGATCCAGGCGTTGATCAACGTCCTCGACAACGCCCTGCGCTACACGCCGCCGACCACCGCCATCGACGTCCGCGCGTGGTGGGAGGACGGGCAGGTGTGCATCCAGGTTGCCGACCGCGGACCCGGTGTGCCGCACGACCAACTGAACCGCATCTTCGACAAGTTCCACCGCATCCGCCGGCCGGGCGACGCGGGCGGGGTCGGGCTCGGGTTGACGATCGCGGCGGGCATCGTGGAACTCCACGGGGGGCGCATCTGGGCGGAGAACCGGGGTGGGGGAGGGCTCGCGGTCACCGTGGCGCTGCCGCTGGGAGCGTCTCGGAGGCCGTCCGCGACGGAAGCCGCGGGCGCGTGAGCGCCCCCTAGGATGTACTGATTGGATGTAGTGTTGACACTTGGAAGGGTACCTCCCGTGACAGCAAGAGGGTCACAGTCCAACCTCCGAATACTCCAACCGAGACCTGGCGGGTTTCGGAAGGAGGGAGACGGACGTGACCCTCGAGGACAGCGTTCGCCATCATCGGCTCATGCTCATGCAACGC
>DATGJN010000112.1 GCA_035295165.1 bacterium | reverse complement strand
GAACGCTGTCCTCGAGGGTCACGTCCGTCTCCCTCCTTCCGAAACCCGCCAGGTCTCGGTTGGAGTATTCGGAGGTTGGACTGTGACCCTCTTGCTGTCACGGGAGGTACCCCTCCAAGTGTCAACACTACATCCAAACAGTACAGCCTAGGCCGGTCCGCGTTTCTCATCCGCGCCGGTGCGCTCGGCGAACCGGAGCAGCCTGGTGCGCGTCATCCAGACCTGCCTGAGCTCGGTGCGCTTGCCCACCGCGAGGCGCCGCTTCCCCTCGGGATGATACTTCGCCAGCAGGTAGCGTTCCCACCAGGCGAGCCACCAGCGCGTAAACGGCGGCAGCGGGCGGTGCTCGAACCCGGCGCGCTGCGCTTCCTGCCAGAACAGGCTCGCGCCGCAGATCGCGTTGACCGAACGGTACTCCGGACGCGCCACGAGATCCGCGGCCAGCACGGGCAGCAGGCGGAACACCTCGCGGCGAAATCGCAGCCCGCCCCTGCCCCCCTCGTGGAGGGCCGCGGCGCGCTGGTTGTCCATGTGCAGCTCGCCGACGACATCCCCGGGCGCGACGGTCGTGCCGTCTTGAAGCAGCAGGCGCGGACCGCGGTAGCGGATCAGCCCGAGCCTGAAGATGAACCCGCCGCCCCCGATCGGACGGATCTGGTACCTGCGATCGAACCACCGGTCGAGCCGGTCCAGGACGCCCCGCGCCATCGGACCCGGCTACGCCCGTCCCCGGCGCTGCTGCACAGACCGGACCTTGCCCGCGATAGACGAGGGGGCGTCCCGCCGGTCGTCGAGCTTGATCACGGTGGAGACGCGCCTCGCGCCCTGGTCGAAACAGGCCTCGTGGATCTTGGGCACGAGGGCGAGGAGCGCGGGGAGATCGCCCTCCACCTCCGTGTGCATCGCCCGTAGCTCGTAGCGCAGGCCGCTGTCCGCAATCACGCGGACCGCCTCGGCCACGTACGAGCCGACGCTCGGAGACCCGGTCCCGATCGGTGTGACGCTGATCGCCATAATGGCCATGCAGGCTCCTCGCAGCGCCGCCCGGTGCGGACGCCGCTTCCTCCCCTCAGAATTGCATCCGCCGCCCGTGTCCTCCTCCGGCCGTCCGATGGGAATCTCTCCTGGAGGGTCGGGAATGGGCGGCGCGGCGGCGAAGACTACGGGGAGGAGGTGCTCGGATGCCCCGAGACCTGCCGATCGGCAACGGTTCGATGCAGATCAACTTTGACCTCCAGCACCGCCTGGTGGATCTCTACTACCCGTACGTCGGCGGCGAGAACCATCTCGTCGGGCACCAGTGCCGGTTGGGGCTGTGGGTGGACGGACGCTTCGCGTGGGTCGGCGACGACGGGTGGCGGGGCACCGCGAGGTACCTCCCCGACACCCTCGTCACCGACGTGACGCTCGAGCATGCGGGGCTCGGCATCCGGCTCGGGCTCCAAGAGTGCGTGGACTTCCACGTCAACGCGTTCGTCCGCCGGATCGCGGTGGGGAACCTCGCGCCCGGGCCGCGCGAGGTGCGCGTGTTCTGCCACCATGACTTCGACATCAGCGGCACCGCGTACGGCGATACCGCGTACTACGATCCCAACAGCAAAGGGCTCTTCCACTATAAGGGCCCCCGCTGGTTCCACGCGAACGTGCTCACGCCGACCGACCAGGGCTGGACCCAGTACGCGGTCGGGATCAGCGAGTGGCAGCAGCGCGAGGGCACGTGGCGGGACGCCGAGGACGGGATCCTGGGCATGAACGCGATCGCCCAAGGATCGGTGGACAGCACCGGCGGGGTCTCGCTTCTCGTGCCCGGGGGCGGCGAACAGGTCGCGTACAGCTGGCTCCTCGTGGGGAACACCTACGAGGAACTGCGGGGCCTCAACCGGTTCGTGCTCTCCCGCACGCCGGCGGCGCTCCTCAAGCGCACCCGCGACTACTGGTCCCTGTGGGTGAACAAGGAGACGATGGACTTCGGCCCGCTGCCGCCGGAGGTCGTCGAGCGGTTCAAGCAGAGCCTCCTGATCGCGCGCACGCAGATCGACAACCAGGGCGCGATCATCGCGAGCACGGACTCCGACATCCTCCGGGTCGGCCGGGACACCTACGGGTACATGTGGCCGCGCGACGGCGCGCTCGTGTCGCGCGCGCTCGACATGGGCGGGTACAACGACCTCACCCGGCCGTTCTACCAGTTCTGCGGCCAGGTGATCGCGCGGGAGGGCTTCCTGCTCCACAAGTACAACCCCGACCGGTCGGTCGGCTCGTCGTGGCACCCGTGGATCGCCGACGGCGCCCGGCAGTACCCGATCCAGGAGGACGAGACCGCGCTCGTCGTCTGGGCGCTCTGGCTGCACTTCGCGGCGAATCGCGACGTCGAGTTCATCAAGCCGCTGTACCGCCGGCTGATCAAGGCCGCGGCGGACTTCCTGGTCGAGTTCCGCGACCCGTCGACGGGCCTGCCCCGCCCCTCGTACGACCTCTGGGAGGAGCGGCACGGCGTTCACGCGTTCACGTGCGGCTCGGTATACGGGGGGCTCGAGGCCGCCGGCGCCCTCGCCGCCGCGTTCGGGGAGGCGGACTACGCGGCGCGCTACCGCGCCGCGGCGGACGGGGTCCGCTCCGGCGTCCTCACCCACCTGTGGAGCGCGGAGGCGAACCGGTTCGCGCGCATGCTTACCCCGAACACGACGGGCGCCACGCTCGACCTCACGATCGACGCGAGTTTGTACGGTCTGTTCGCGTTCGGCATGCTCGATCCGGACGACCCGAAGATGGTCAGCACGATGCAGGCGGTGGAAACCCGGCTCCGCGTGCAGACCGAGGTCGGCGGGATCGCGCGGTACGAGGACGACTACTACCAGCAGGTCAGCAAGGACACCGGCCCGGTCCCCGGCAACCCCTGGATCCTCTGCACGCTCTGGGTGGCCGAGTGGCACATCGCCCGCGCGAAATCCGCCGCCGATCTGACCCGCCCCCTCGAGATCATCCGCTGGGCCGCGTCCCGCGCGCTGCCGAGCGGCGTGCTGCCGGAACAGATTCATCCCTACGACGGCACCCCGCTGTCGGTGTCGCCGCTCACCTGGAGCCACGCGGCGTTCGTCCACGCGGTCCTGCGATACCTGGACCAGCTCCACGCGCTCGATCTCTGCCCGACGTGCGGCATGCCCAGGTACCGCCGGGAAGAGAGCCACCTGATCCGCGCCCGCGCGGCCGCGCTCGGGATCCGCGGCGACCCGCTCGCCGCCTCGACGGAGCTGCCGTAGCCGATGCCCCCCTCCCCCACGGCGCGCCAACCCGGCGTCGCCGCCCGCCGCACGAAGATCGTCGCCACGATCGGCCCGGCGAGCAGCACGGACGCCGTCCTCACGCGCCTGCTCGCCGCGGGCATGGATGTCGCGCGCATCAACTTCTCGCACGGCACCCGCGCCGACCACCGCCGCTCGATCGAGCAGCTGCGGCGCGTCGCCCGCCGGGCCGGGGTGCCCCTCGCGATCCTCCAGGACCTCCAGGGGCCCAAGATTCGCGTCGGCCGCCTGGTCCATCCGGTGCGCCTCGTCCCGGGCGCGGAGGTCGCGCTGACGGCGCGCGCGATCGTCGGCGATGCGCGCAGAATCCACGTCGCGTTTCCGCGGCTGTCGCGCGTTGTCCGCCGCGGCCAGCGCATCCTCTTGCGGGACGGCACCATCGAGCTCGTCGTCGTGCGCCGCCGGGGCGGGGAGGTCCACTGTCGCGTCGTCGAAGGGGGCGTGCTCGGCGAACACCAGGGCGTCAATCTCCCGGGCGTCCGGCTGCGCGGTCCGGCGCTCACGCCGAAGGACGTCGGCGACCTGCGGGCCGGCCTGCGGTACGGCGTCGACTACGTGGCGCTGAGCTTCGTCCGCAGCGCCGCGGATCTTCGGAACGCCCGGCGGCTGCTGCGCCGGCTCGGGCGATCGGTCCCGCTCGTCGCCAAGTTGGAACGGCCCGAGGTGGTCACCCGCCTCGACGAGATCGTCACGGCGTCCGACGCGGTGATGGTCGCGCGAGGCGATCTCGGCGTGGAGCTGCCGCCCGAGGACGTGCCGCTGCTCCAGAAGCGAATCATCCGGTGCGCGAACGAACACGGCGTCCCGGTCATCACCGCCACGCAGATGCTGGAATCGATGGTGCGCGACGAGCGGCCGACGCGGGCCGAGACCTCGGACGTCGCGAACGCGATCCTGGACGGCACGGACGCGGTGATGCTGTCCGCGGAGACCGCGGTGGGGCGCTACCCCGTCCAGGCCGTGCAGACGATGGCCCGCATCGCCCGCACGGTCGAGGCCGCGACCCACTTCGGCCGGACGACCCTCCACCCCCGGCCGAGGGTGCTCCAGGCGATCGGGAGCGCGGCGCAGATGCTCGCAGACGAGTTGCGCGTGCGCATGATCGTCGCGGTGACGACGACGGGGCGCACGGCGTGCGCGCTGTCCCAGCTCCGGCCGGGCGCGCCGGTGCTCGCGTGCACCGAGGACGAGCGCGTGGCGAGGCTGCTCAGTCTCTACTGGGGCGTCCGGCCCGTCATCGTGCCGTTCCGGCGGACGACGGAGGCGATGATCCAGGAGATCGACCGCGAGATGGTCCAGCGGCAGCTCGCCCGCGCCGGCGACGCCGTGGTGATCGTCGGGTCGGTCCCGATCGTGGCGCGCGGGCGGATCAACTTCGTCCAGTACCACCGCATCCCGGCGCGGCGCGGCGCCGCCCGAGGCTAGGCGGTCCGGCGCGCGGGAAGAATCGCAGGGGGCGGAGCGTTCCAATTGAAGGTGGCGGGCCCCGGTGGGTCCGCCCGGAGGTGGCACGATGGCACAGACGCGCAAGGTGATCATCCTGGGGTCGGGGTCGGCCGGCCTCACGGCGGCGATCTACGCGGCCAGGGCGCAACTCCACCCGATCGTGATCGCCGGGAGCCAGCGGGGCGGGCAGCTCACGATGACCACCGACGTCGAGAACTTCCCCGGGTTCCCCGAGGGCGTCCAGGGACCGGAGCTGATGGAGATGGTGCGCCGGCAGGCCGAACGATTCGAGGTCGATTTCATCGACGATGACGCGAGCGCGGTCAATTTCAAGACGCAGCCGTTCCAGGTGACCGCCGCCGGGGAGACGCTGTCGGCGGATGCGGTGATCATCGCCACCGGCGCAGCCACGAACTGGCTCGGGCTCCCGAACGAGCAGCGGCTGATCGGCCACGGGGTCTCCTCGTGCGCCCCGTGCGACGCGTTCTTCTTCCGGGGCAAGGAGGTCGCGGTCGTCGGGGGCGGCGACTCGGCGATGGAAGAGGCGCTCGTGCTCACGAAGTTCGCGACGCGCGTCACGATCATCCACCGCCGGGATCAGTTCCGCGCGAGCAAGATCATGGCCGAGCGCGCGCTCAACCACGGCAAGGTCGCGGTGCGCTGGCACACCGCGGTCGAGGACGTGCTGGGCGACGACAAGGTGACCGGGCTGCGGCTGCGCGATCTCAAGGCCGGGGAGTCCGAGGACTTCCGGGTCGACGGGCTGTTCGTGGCGATCGGCCACCATCCGAACACCGAGCTGTTCCGCGGCCAGGTCGACCTGGACGCCGCGGGGTACGTACGGCTCCACGAGCACACGATGACGAACGTGCGCGGCGTGTTCGCCGCCGGCGACGTCCACGACCACCGGTACCGCCAGGCCGTCACCGCCGCGGCGTGGGGATGCATGGCGGCGATGGACGTGGAGCGGTATCTCGAGGGCCATTAACCCCTCCGACGACCGCATGGACGCCCGCCGCGCGCCGGCGAATCGCGGTTCCGGCACCGGCCGGGCGGGAGGCGAGGCGCTCAGCCTCGCCTCCCCGCTATTCGGGTTTCTCGATGCGCTGCTCCGCCGCGAGTGGCTCGTCACGAACGGCCTGGGAGGCTACGCGTCGGGAACGGTGGCCGGCGCGAACACGAGGCGCTACCACGGCCTGCTCGTCGCGGCGCTGGCGCCCCCGGTGGGGCGGACCGTCCTCGTCGCCAAGGTCGACGAGACCGTCGAGATCGACGGGCGCCTGATCGCGCTCGGCACGAACGAATATCACGACGGCACGATCGCGCCGGAGGGGTACCGGCACCTCACCGGTTTCCACCTCGACGGCACGCTCCCGGTCTGGACGTTCGCGCTGCCCCAGGCCACGATCGAGAAAACGATCTGGATGCCGCACGAACGAAACGCGGCGTGCGTCCGCTACCGCCTCCGCCCCGGGAGCCGCCCCGTGCGTCTTACGATCCGCCCGTACCTCACCGAGCGCGACTACCATACGCTCACCCGAGGCCGCCCGGAATGGCGGTTCGACCTTGCGCGGTTGCCCCGGGGCATCCGGGTCGTCCCGTGGCCGGGCGCGACGCCGTACGCGATCACGACGAGCGCCGGGGCGTTCGTGGAGCGGCCGGAATGGCACTGGCGGTTTCTCCACCGCGCGGAACGCGACCGCGGGCTCGACCACGTGGAGGACCTGTACGTGCCGGGTGCCTTCGTCGCCCCGCTCGAGCCCCGAGGGGACATCACGCTCGTGGCGTCCGCCGACCCCGACGGCCCGCCGGCGGAGGGGCCGGACGGATACGAGACCGAACGCCGCCGGCAGCGGGCGCTCGTCGACCGCGCCGCGCATCTTGCGCCCGACCCGGTCCCGCTTCCCTCAAGCGGCGGGCTACCGAGGCGGCTCGTGTTGGCGGCCGATCAGTTTCTCGTCCGCGGCGCGACCCGCCGCTCGGTGATCGCCGGCTACCACTGGTTTGCCGACTGGGGGCGGGACACGATGATCTCCCTCCCCGGTCTCACCCTGGCGACGGGGCGGCCCGAGGACGCGCGGGAGATCCTCCTCGCGTTCGCCGGAACCGTGAGCGAGGGGATGCTGCCCAACCGATTCCCCGACGACGGGACGGCGCCCGAGTACACGAGTGCCGACGCAGCCCTCTGGTACGCGCACGCGGTCGGCCGCTACCTCGAGCGCGTGCCGGACCGGCCGCTGCTCGACCGCGTATTCCCCGCGCTTCGCGAGATCGTGGCCCGGTACCGGGCGGGGACGCGCCACGGGATTCGCGTGGACCCCGCCGACGGTCTCCTGGAAGCCGGCGCCCCTGGACTCGCCCTGACCTGGATGGACGCGCGGTACGACGGGCGCGCGGTGACGCCGCGCGCGGGCAAGGCCGTGGATCTCAACGCCCTCTGGCACGAGACACTGTGCCGGTTGGCCGCCTGGTCAGACGCCGTCGGCCTCGACGGCACCGGGTACACCGCCGAGGCGGCGGCTCTCCGCCGCACGTTCTGCCGGCGGTTCTTCTACGAAGAGGGCGGGTACCTCTACGACGTGATCGCCCCCGACGGCACGCCCGATCCGTCCCTCCGGCCGAACCAGCTGCTCGCGCTCTCGCTTCCGCACGCGCTGCTCGACGGCCCGACGGCGCGCCGCGTGCTCGACGCGGTCAGGACCAGGCTGCTCACGCCGTTCGGGCTGCGCTCGCTCGCGCCGGACTCGCCGGCGTACCACGGCCGGTACGAGGGCGGCGTGGCCTCCCGCGACGAAGCGTACCATCAGGGCACGGCGTGGGCGTGGTGGCTCGGCCCCTACGTCGCCGCCCTCGTGCGGCTCACCGGCGATCGCGCGGCCGGGCGCCGGCTGCTCGAGCCGTTCCGGGCGCATCTGCTGGAAGCCGGCCTCGGGACTGCCGGCGAGATCTTCGATGGAGACTCGCCGCACACCGCCCGGGGGTGCATCGCCCAAGCGTGGAGCGTCGCCGCGCTGCTGGACGCGTGGGAGCTCGTGGGAGGAGTGCCGTGAACGACCGCTTGTGGGAACTCTACGACACGGTATGCCAGGACGAGTATCGGCCGCTCGACGAGTTCATCGAACGGCTGGTCGGCGGCGAATGGGGCCCATTTCCGAAAGAGGACGTCCTCGAACTCCTTCAAGAACTCGAAGGACGGGTGCTCTCCAACATCCAGGTGAAGGCGTCCGAGGGTCCCCGGTACGCCGAGGTGGCGGACGAGGTCGCCGAGCGCACGCACGAGGAGTTCACCGATCTCGTGACCAGGGTGGAGCGCGCCTACGGCGCCGCGTGACCGGACGACGGCGCTACGTCAGGAATCGCCCGTTCCGGTAGACCACCTCGCCGTCTGCGTGCACTTCCGCACCGGTGTCCCGGAGATCGAGAATCATGTCCCAGTGGAGGCCGGAGTTGTTCTTGCCGCCGGTCTCCGGGTATGCCGCCCCGAACGCCATGTGCAGCGTGCCCCCGATCTTCTCGTCGAAGAGAATGTTGCGCGTGAACTGCTGGATGTCGTAGTTCAGCCCGAACGCGAACTCGCCGAGCACCCGCGCGCCGGCATCCACGTCGAGCATCGCCTTGAGGAACTCCTCCCCCTTCGCGGCGGTCGCGGACACGACGCGACCCCCCTCGAACACGATCCGCACGTCGGTCACCTCCCGCCCGCCGTAGATCGCGGGGAACGAGAAGCGGACGGTGCCGCGGGTCGCGTCCTCGACCGGCCCCGTGAACACCTCGCCGTCGGGAAAGTTGTGCGTGCCGGCCGCGCTGATCCAGCGCCGCCCGGCGACGGACACGGTCAGATCGGTGTCGGGGCCGACGATGCGCAGGGTCCGGGTCCGGCCGAGCCGGTCGCACACCGCGTCCTGCTCGCGCGCGACCCGCTCCCACGCCGCCACGGGATCCGCTTCGTCGAGGTGCCCCGCAGTATAGACGAAGTCCTCGTACTCGGCCAGCGACATCTCGGCCTCTTGGGCGTCCGCGTGGGTCGGCGCCTGCGTCAGGCACCACCGCAGCGCCCCGCTCGCGGCGCGCTCCATGAAGCGGCGGCTCAGCTCGCGCGTCGCCTCGCGGCGCATCCGCATCCGGCCGGGATCTACGCGCGTGAGCGCGCGGGTGTTGTAGGCGCCGAGAAACGACAGTTCCGCATCGAGCGTCTCGACCTCGTGCCGGTCCAACTCCGAGACGTAGCGAAGCTGGTCGTCGGTCGCGGTACGGTAGTAGGTCTCCTCGAGCCCGTCGATGGCGACGCGCACCGTCGGGTGCGCGCCGGCCCGCAGCGCCTCCCGGTACGCCGCCAGGATGTGGGCGGAGGCGAGCGCCGACCCCCGAATCCGCACCAACTGTCCGCGCTGGAGACCGAGCGAGTAGTGCACGAGCACGCGGGTGAGCTTCTCGATCCGTGGATCCGTCATGGTGCAGGAGTTCCGCCCGAGCGCCGGGGCATCCTGCGCGGGCGGTGTGCGCGCGATCTCCCTCGCGTGCAGCGCAGACCACCCGAGACAACGGACAAGGGGCGCCGCTCGATCGAGCGACGCCCCTCAGAAAAGGCCGAAACGCGAGTTAGCGCTTCTTGCCCTTCTTGGCTGCCTTCTTCTTGGTTGCCATGAATGGGGCCCTCCTTTCGATTGGTGGTGTCCAGGGGGACCGTGTCTTGCCCCTCGATACCCCAGATACGACACTACTTTCTTTTTTCCTGCTGGGAAACCGAGGAATTCGCAAAGATTCTGAGAGAACACGAGACCCTCGTCGGCAGCCATCGAATTCGCCGGAAATCCTACGGGTCGGCCGGACATACTCGGTTGCAAGATCCGCCCCGAAACCCTTCTAGAATACCCGTTCCCGTTCGATCAATCGGCCCCACCGATAACGAGATCTCATCCAATCAGCCCCGCGGAGGCCCGCCTGCTGAGAGACGTTCTCATGCGTCTCCGGCGGTCGATCGGGGGCGCGCCGGCGCGCAAAGACGCGTCGCGCGGCGCGTGCGGCCGCAGGATCCGCCCGCCCGCCCGGCGGAAATCACCGAGGGTGTGCGCGACACGACGCGGCGCCGGCGCCTCACGCGCGGAGGGAGCAGACGAATGCCGTACCCCATCGATCCGGACGAACGCATCACGCGGCCGGCGCATCGCGCGCAACGGATCAAGCGCAGGCTCGACGCGGCGCCGAGCAGTCGGGGACGCACGGCGGGGTTTCGGGAGCGGGTGTGGGAGATTCTACGATGCGTGCCGCGCGGACGGGTCGTCACGTACGGGCAACTCGCCCTGCTCGCCGGGCACCCGCGGGCGGCCCGTCAGGTCGGCTGGATCGCTCACGCCGGCGGCCCGCAGCTCCCGTGGCAACGCGTCGTGAACCGCGCGGGCGGCCTCGCCTCCGGCTATGACGGCGGGCGCGCGGGGCATCAGCGGGCGTTGCAGCGGGACGGCGTGCGCGTCCGGGCCGACCTCACCGTCGATCTCCGACGCTACCAGTGGTGGCCGAACCCCCGCACGTCCGCGCGCCTGCGCCTGCCGGACGAGGTGCGGGCGATCGTCGTGTCTCGAAGCGGCGGAGCGGCGGGACAATCGACGGGCCCCGGTGGCGCGCCACCGGGGCCCAGGCCGCCTGCGCGGACGCTCTACCGGGCGCCGCGCGACGTCTCGTAGATGTTGAGCGGGTGCGGCCGGAGCGAGGCCCCAATGCCGCGTCGCAGCTGATCGAACAATTCGAGATCGTACTGCCCCACGAACGTGATCGCCGTCCCCGCCCGGCCGGCGCGCGCCGTGCGCCCAATCCGGTGGATGTAGGTGTCGACGTCCTCGGGGATGTCGTAGTTGATCACGTGGGAGACCTCGGCGAGATCGAGTCCCCGCGCGGCGACGTTCGTGGCGATCAAGAGCCGGACGCGCTTCTCCTCGAAGTCACGCAGCGCCTTGAGCCGCGCGCCTTCCCGCATGCCCCCGTGGATGACGCCGACCTCGCCGTCCCGGGCGAACGCCCGCGCCAGCCGGTCGGCCCGATGCCGCGTGCGCCGGAAGACCAACCCCGAGTGAATCGGCTCGTCCCGAAGGAGCCGCCGTAGCGCTTTGACCTTGTCTTCCTCGGCGACCTCCACGTAGAACTGCTCGACGGTTTCGACCGTCCGCGCCTGGGATTCGATCGCGACCCACACGGGATCGCGCATCTGCTGCGTCGCGATCGTGCGAATCTCTCCGGGCATCGTCGCGGAGAACAGCGCGGTCTGCCGAGTTTTCGGCGTCCGCCCCAGGATGCGCGTGACGTCCGGGAGGAACCCCATGTCCAGCATGCGATCGGCTTCGTCGAGCACGACGATCTCCGCCTGCCCGATCGTCACCGTCCCGCGCTGCATGTGGTCGAGCAGACGCCCGGGGGTCGCGACGGCGATGTGCGGGTGACGCCGCAGTTCCGCGAACTGGCGGTCGATCGCCTGCCCGCCGTACAGCGCGACGACCTTGAGGCCGCGCGCTCGGCCGAGCGCGCGCACGTCCCCCGCCACCTGCAGCGCCAGTTCGCGCGTGGGCACGAGGACGAGCCCCTGCAGCGTCCGTTTGACCGGGTCGAGCCGCTCGACGAGGGGAATGCCGTACGCACCGGTCTTGCCGGAACCGGTCTGCGCCTGACCGACGACGTCCCGTCCGCCGATCATCACCGGGATGACTTGCGACTGGATCGGTGTGGGCTGCGTCCAGCCCAATGCCTCCACCGCGCCGGACGTTTCTTTTCGAAGGGATAGCGCCTCAAACGAAGGTGCAGATTCTAGAAGCCGTGGATCTGAGGGCAGGGTTTCTGTCAGTGTGCTACTGATACCAATCGCCTCCTCGTGTCCCGGTCGAAGACCGGGCGCGGCTGAGCCGCTCAAGCTGGTGCCGGCATCTGCGCGTGTCTCGCCGGGACCAACTCGTCACGAGCAAGGCCTGCGACACACCGTGGGAAATGCCTTCGGCATCTCCCACCGAACGCATGTATGACGACAATTACACTATACCAGGGCCAGACGCGCGCGTCAACGCGCGCCCGCGCGGCCCAGGAATCCGGCGCGCGCGCGTCTAACCTGCGCCGCACCCCGACCCAGGAGGCACCGATGGAGTTCAGGGACGTGCTCCGCAGGCGACGCATGATCCGAACGTTCGACCCCCGGCCGGTGCCCGACGACGTCCTGCAAGATCTGCTGCGCGTGGCGCAGCGCGCGCCGAGCGCGGGGCACACGCAGCCGCTCGAAGTCGTCGTGGTGCGCGATCCAGAGATTCGCGCGGGGCTGGCCGCCGCATCCTGGAGCCGGGGGGCCCGCCCGGACGCGGGCCGCGTGACCGTGGTCTTCTGCGGTGACCTGATGCGCGAAGCCGAGCGATACGGTGCCCGCGGCGCGCACAAGTACCTGTACGTGGACGTCGCGTACGCGGCGCTGCTCTTCATGCTGGCGGCGACCGACCGCGGGCTGGCTACGGCGTTCATCGGCGACTTCCACGAGGAGCACATCCAGGCCGTCCTCGGCCTCCCTCCCCGCATTGTCCCCGTCGGCATGGTGATCGCCGGCTACGGGGACGAACCCGCGCCGAGCCGGCGCGTCTGGCGGGAGTTCGAAGAGGTCGTCCACTACGAGCGCTACTCGCCGGCGTACGATTGGGCAGCGCGGCGGCTCCCGCCTCGGGACTCCTGACGGCGCCGCACTCGGGAGCAGAGCGGTCGCCCGTGGTGGCGCGCCCGCGCGGTCAGGCTCTGCGGGATCCCGCCCCCGGACCGGCGAGCCGCTCGAAGTCCGCGAACAGCAGGTCCGGATCGAGCGGCTCGCGGATCAGGCCTTGGGCGAACTGCTCCTCGCAGAACGCGGCGACCATGGCGCGGTCCTCGCGATACCCGTACGGCTTGAACCCCGGTCCCAGCAGGGCGTCCTGATCTTCGAGGTCGGCGAGCACCCACGGGCTCGACTCGTGCAGGACGCGATGGTTCTGCTCGGACATCTCTCTCGCGCGGACGAACGCGTCGAAGACGGCCGCGACGATCTGGGGGTGTCGCTCGACAACCGGACGCCGCAGGACGATCACGTGGTGTCCCGGGAAGATGCGCGTACGCCGGTAGTACTCCCGTTCGACGGCCCGATAGTCGGCGTACAGACGCCTGACCTTCGAGCCCGGCTCGTGGAACATGCGCGGAGCCCACGGGCACATCGCGACGTCCATCTCGCGAGCCACCAGCATCTCACCCACGGACCGTCCCGGCGGCACGGGTTCGACCCCGGCGGGGAGCGGGTCGACCGCGGGCGTCGGGCCAGGGATCCACGGGACCGACGAACCACCGGACGCTCTCCAACGGCACCCCCTCCCGGCGCAGGAGCGCCCTGCTCCAGGTATTCCCGCTCGCCCCCCACGAGTCCGTCGCCACTCGACGACCGCGCAGCTGGCTCACGTCGGTCAGGTCGCTGTCGCGGTGCACGAAGAAGCAGCGGTGGCGAAACTCGCGCATGATAAAGATGGGCAGGCCGACGAGCGAGCGATCACCGGCGGCGACGCGGCGCAGGTACTGGCTGAACGATGCTTCCCCGCCGTCGATGGCGGGGGTGGTGCGGAATTGATCCAGCGCGTCGAACGCCCGGATCATGGTCAGGTCGATCCCCTCCGCCTTCACGTCGCCGAACGCGAGGGGCGCGACGTAGTCGTAGTCACGGGTCGCGATCGTCACGGGCACGGTGGATGTGGACATCAATGCCTCCCGGCGCGGGCCAGAGTGAGTTGCGTCTGCCCGTCGTCAGGAAAGCTTCTGGAACGTCTTGCGGTTGGCCTCCGGGCGGCCCCCTCACGGGGACCCGACGCAACGGGCATCGCGCGCACGGGAGTGCCGTCGGGCGTTCCCGAACGCAGGGCGGAGCGCGGCCTCGCGACCGTTAGACAGCGGGAGGTCGCGGCGGAATCCACGTCGCTGCGGCCGTGGTGAACGCGCCGAGCGGGGCCCGCGCGATCACGATCACGGCCGCAGCGACAATGGTGCCGCTGGACACCGGCGGGTCAGACGACCCGCCGAAAGATCGGGACGACGGAGCCTACTGGGGCTTCGCCGCCAGCGTAAGCCCGGCGCCGATGCTGCGTGAAGGTTGCGCCGGCGAAGACAGCCCCGCCACGCGATAGAACGTGTAGACGCCCATGTACGGCGTGCGTCCGCTGTTGTCCGTGAAGCGCGTAAACACCTGCGCCACAACGCGGTCCACCCCGCCCGGCCTCACGATGACCATGGTCTCGCTGAAGCTGGTGCGGAACCGTGCGGACAGTGCGTCGGCGGTCGCGTAGAGGTTGGACGAGACGTTCGGGCCGTAGGCGTTGGTGTTCACCCGACCCCAGTTGCAGTCCGACGGGTGGCAACGTCCCCACGCCGCGACGGTCATGTCGCCCCCCAGCACGCGGATATCAAGCGCGGTCACCCCGCTGGTGTTGGGATCGGTATTCCGCCAGGTTCCCTGAAACTGGCCGAGGCTGGCCGAAGCGGTCGAGCAGATGGCCACCAAGACGACGGCGCAAGCCGCCAGACTGAGCACTCCCAGAAACGCTTTTCTCACGGTCACCCTCCTATTAGGTGCGGCGTTGGTGCTGGATCGCATTTGCCATCAGGGGTGTAATGCCCCAGCAAGCCCGAGTTTAGCCCTGGTGCACCCGACCGCCGCTTCGTTCCAGCGCACGGCGACCAGGAGCAAGACTGCTCCGCCCCGATCTCGAAGCACTATGCGCGATGTTCGAGAAGCCGGTGTACCTGAAACTCGTCCAACTCGGCCTCGAGAAGGCGGGGAGCACGCCGTTCCCCAAGCGGCTCGAACCGATGTTGCCGGTGTTGGGGAGCGCGCCGTTTACCGATCCCGATTGGTTGATGGAGGCAAAATGGGACGGGTTGCGGGTGATCGCGTTCGTCCACGACGGCACGGTGAAACTTCGGCTGCGCAACGGACGGGACGTGACGGAGCGCTTCTACCCCGTCTCGCATCGCCTGCGGGCGTTTCCCACCTCGCTCGTACTCGACGGTGAGATGGTCGTGTTGGACGAACAGGGGCGGCCCAGCTTGGAGGCGGTGCAAGCGTGGAAGGGCCGGCGGGGGATGCTCAGCTACAAGATCTTCGACTGCCTCTACCTGCACGGACACTCGCTGCTCGCGCGGCCGCTCGAAGAGCGCCAGCGCATTCTCGAAGCGCTCGAGCAGGCGCTGCACGGCCCGGCCGTTCAGGTGACGCCGGCGCTCGAAGGCGTGGACGGGCGCGTCGCGTTCCAGACGGCCGTCAAGCTTGGGCTGGAAGGCCTCGTGGCCAAGCGGCGACGGAGCGTGTATCGTCCGGGGTTCCGGTCACCGGACTGGGTGAAGATCCCGACGCGGCCGCGCGAGGAGTTCCTGGCCGCGGGATTCTTCCTGTCTCGCAGACATCTCGCCGGCCTCGTCGTGGGAGAGCGGACGCCCGAAGGGAAACTGGCGTACGTCGGGGTGGTCGCCGCCGAGCGCGCCGACGACGAGTTGCGCGATGACCTCCTCAAACGCTTGCGGGAGCTAGAGCGGAAACGGTGCCCGTTCCCAAGCGCGCCGACCCTTCCCGGCGCGGTGGACGTTCAGCGGACGATCCGCGAGGTCCGCTGGGTCAAGCCCGACATCGTCGTGGAGGTGGAGTTCAAGGAACGCGGCGCCCACGGGCTGCGGCACGCCGTGCTCAAAGGCGTCCGGGACGACAAGCCCATCTAGACGGTGCCAGCGGGGAGACTGAACCACACGGTGGTCGTGCCGCCCGAGCTCGTCGCGCCCGCGTCCCCACCGTGCGTGCGGGCGATCTCCAGCACCAGCGCCAACCCGATTCCCGCGCCCCCGGTCTCGCGCGAACGCGACTTCTCCCCTCGATAGAACCGCTCGAAGATGTGCGGCAGATCGTCGGCGGGGATCTCACTGCCGGTGTTCTCCACCGCGACGCGGACGGTTTCCTCAACGCGACTCGTCCGCACGACGATCTCGGCGCCGCCGGGAGCGTATCGAAGCGCGTTGTCGAGCAGGGCCCGCAGCGCCTGACCGACCAAGTCCGGATCGGCGTGCACCTGCGGGCACGCCGGGTCGTAGTCCTCCCGAACGGCAAGGCTCTGGCGGTCGAATTCGGGGCGGTACGTGGCGACCACGGAACGGGCCAACACGGTGACGTCGAGCGGCACCTGCCGCACCCGGGAGATCCGGGCGTCGAACTGGCTCAGCTGATGGAGCGCGTGTACCAACCGCACCAAGCGCAGCGCCTCCTCGTGGAGCGAGGCCAGCGTCGCCGGGTCCGCCGGCGTGATGCCGTCCCGCAGCGCTTCGAGGTAGCCTTGGAGGGTGCTCAACGGGGTGCGCAGCTCGTGGGCGATGTTTGCGACGAGTTCCCGCCGCAGCGCCTCCACCCGCTGCAGCGCCGCCGCCATGCGGTTCAGCGACTCGGCGAGCCGCGCGATTTCGTCGGACCCTTGCGCCGTGATCCGCCGGGCATAGTCGCCCTCGGCGATCCGCTCGGAGAGGACCATCATCTCGCCGATCGGGCGCACCACCCGGCGCACGAGGACCCACCCAAGCAGCATCGCCACGGCCGCGGCGGCCAGGCTGCTGGTGAGCAGCACGTGATCCAGGGTGGCCAGAAACTGCCGCTCGTCGACCGTCGGATCGATGTGATACCGCACCATGATCTGCATGAACGACTGCGTGGCCAGATTGGCGATCATCGCGCCGGAGACGACCACCGCGATGGCGATGACGAGGAGTTGAGCCCCGAGCAGGCGCCAAAGCAGGCTATGCCGCACGCGTGCGCCTCGCCTCGGCGTGCTCCGCGACCGTGTGCATCCGTGGCGCCTCCTCCGTGCCCTACATGGCTGCGGTCAAGACAGCGTACGACGATCATGTGAAGGTTTGATGACAACGAGACGGAATCCCGCGCGCGCGACGCCGCCGGCTTTATCGTATCGTCATGCGCCTTCTCTACCCTTGGCGGTGCAGTCTACGGCAGGCCAATCTGACGTCCGGCCGTCCGTGCGCTCGGAAAGGGGGGGTGGGCTGACCCGGTCAAGCGCCGAAGACGCCGGTCGTCTGCATCATCGCGTACCGCGATGCGGTACACGAAACACGAAGGAGGCAGACAACCATGAAGAAGTTTCAGCTGGTCGCGTTGGGTGTGCTCATCGGCTTTGTCGTCGCAACCGCGCTCGGCGGGTTGACTACCGCCGGAGCGCAGCAGAGCGCGCCGAGCCCGGCGGAGGCGCAGATGGCCCTCGACAAGGAGAAGGCGATCTTGGATCAGATCGCCCAGCAGTACACGTCAATGCAGCACGACATGAGCATGACGATGCAGATGCAGATGACGCCGGCCGAAAAGGCCATGATGAAGCAGATCAGCCAGCTGGCCACGATGGTGCACATGCTGTGGCAGTCGAACACGGACCTCACGAACAGCCTGCAGATGATGATGAGCTCGAAGAACAAGTAGCACCGCAAGCGTCCGGAGTCCCGGGGGCCGGCTCTTGCGCTCGTGGGAGCCGGCCCTCGATCCGTCCGCGAGCGGGACTGCGGGGACGCCGTATCACCGCCGGCGATGAGCGCGCCGCATACCCGATTCTTCGCGGGTCGCTCGGCGCGTCAGCGCTGGCAGCGCGGACAGAAATACGTGGTCCGGCCGGCGATGGTAGCGCTCGTGAGAGGACGACGGCAGCGCGGACAGGCGCCGCCGCGCGCTCGAGCCTCGAACAAGTCTCCGACGGCGGTGCGCCGCCGGGACAGGGCCGCCACCCCGCGGCGCAGGGCATTCCGCATGGCGTGATAGAGATGCCGCGCCTCCACCGGCCGCAGGGAATCCACCTGACGGGCGGGCCGCAGGCGGGCTTGGAACAGAATCTCGTCGGCATACAGGTTTCCGATGCCGGCGATGAGGTCCTGGCGGAGCAGCAATCCCTTCAGCGACCCGCGCCGGCCCCGCAGGATGGCCCGGAACCGGTCCTGCGTGAACGCCGGGCCGAGCGGTTCTACCCCGAGACGCTGCAGCGCCGGGAATGCTTCCAGCGCGTGCGTCGCGACGAGATCAACGTGACCGAATCGCCGCTGGTCGATGAACCGCAGGTCGGTGCCGTCGAGCCCGACGACGAGACGCGTGTGCGGGCGAATCGGCTCGCGCCTCGGAACGACGGCAAAGTCCCCGGTCATCCGAAGATGCCCAACGATCGTGGAGGCGCCTTCAAGGTCGATGAGCAGGTATTTCCCGCGGCGGTGGACCGCCTGGATCACGCGCCCCTGCACTCGGCGCGCGAAGACCGCCGGAACGGGTGAGCGCACGACCGAGCGGTCCAGAACCCGGATCCGACCGATCCGTCCCCCGACAATTCTCCGGCGCAGCATTCGGACGACCGTTTCCACGTCCGGCAGTTCAGGCATGAGATCCCTCTCGCGACGCACATCGCGTTCGCGCTGCCGCCGGTCGCGAGCTGGCGTGGCCGGACAGGGCCCGGCGTGGTGGTCGGCGGCGCGGTGGGTCCGCTCACAAGCGAGTTCGCCGCCGCCGCGCTGAAATCCGCCGAGGCGGAAGCCCTTGCCGGCGCGCCGGCTGAAACGCTAGCGGAATCCCTTGAGGCGCATACGGAGATCGTTGGGGCTGTCGGCCGCCTCCATCGCGGTCTGGTGATCCACGAGCCCGTCCTTAAGCAGATGATACAGCGCATGATCAAAGGTCTGCATGCCCTGCTGGACGCCTTCGGGCGACTGCATCACGGATCGGATGCCCGGCAGATCGATCTTCCGGAGCAGCTCCCGCGCCCGTGGTGTCGACAGCAGCACCTCGACCGCCGGCACCCGTCCCGTACCGTCGGCGCGCGCGTTCAAGCGCTGGCAGATGACGCCGTTCAACGTCAGCGACAGCTGCATCGCCACGCCGGTGTGGCGCTCCGGGGGAAAGAAGTACATGAATCGCTCCAACCCTTGGGTCGCGTTCGTGGCGTGCAGGGTCGCCAGCACGAGATGGCCCGTCTCGGCGAAGTGGGCGGCCGCGCTCGCCGTCTCCTCGTCCCGGATCTCGCCGATCAGGATGACGTCGGGCGCCTGGCGGACCGCGTCGCGCAGGGCCAGACTGAACGACTCACAGTCCGTCCCGACCTCGCGCTGGCTGACGATGCTCTTCGCGTGCGCGTGCACGAACTCGATCGGATCCTCGATCGTCACGATGTGCCCCGATCGCTCCCGGCTGCGATAGCTGATCATCGCCGCGATCGTCGTAGACTTCCCGGCGCCGGCCTGCCCGGTGACGAGCACCAGTCCCCGGGGCGCGAGCGCGAGCTCGGCCACGACCGGCGGCAGACGGAGCTCTTCGAACGAGGGGATCCGCGTGTTCACGCGGCGGACCACCATCGCCGGAGCGTTCCGCTCCACGTAGACGTTGGCGCGGAACCGCCCCACGGGCGACGCGTAGGCGATGTCGGCGCGCATCTGCTCCTGGAATTCCTGCCGATGCCGGTCGGCCATCAACTGCTCCGCCAGACGCCGGATCGTGTCGGCGCTCAGGAGCTCCTCGGAATGGGGAACCAGAGCCCCGGCCACCCGGTACGTCGGCGGCATCCCGCTGACCAAGTAGAGATCCGAAGCACCGTGCGCCTCCATGCCTCGGAGCAGTTCGTCGATGGCCAGTACCGACGCAACACTCATGCAGTCCCCGCCTCCCGATCCCAATACGATGAGAAGATCGCGCCCGCGGCACCTTGGCGCCTGTGGGACGGCCTGCCGGGTCGCACGGTCGAATCCCCCCGCCCGCGGCCCAACAAGGTCATGCTTGTCGATCGCCGACTCGACGTCTCTTGTTCTTCCGTGCGAACGGCTGACGCCGTCGCCGGCCCGCACCAGGCCGGCAGGCCCGCGCTACCTGCACGGCCGGCAGGGTACGAGCACCGCCTGTGGACGAGCCCGGTCCGCCGGCCCGGCCCGACGCGTCACCGCATCGTCCCGGTCGCCGCCACGGGCTTCGATGGCGCGCCGCCGCCGGTCTGCGGGAACAGACTCTTTTCCGTCGCGCGCTTGGCGGCCTCGTCGGCGCTGATCCGACCCTGCTGCACGAGCTGCTTCAGGTGCTGGTCCAGGGTCTGCATCCCCTCACGGCTGCCCGTCTGGATCACGGACGGGAGCTGGTGGATCTTGTTCTCGCGAATGAGATTGCGCACGGCAGGGTTCACGGTCATGATCTCGGCTGCGGCCACGCGTCCCTTTCCGTTCACGGTCGGGACCAGCGTCTGCGCAACCACGCCCAGGAGCGAATCCGCGAGCTGCGTCCGAATCTGCTCCTGTTGATGCGGTGGGAAGACGTCCACGATCCGGCTGATGGTCTGCGGCGCGTTGTTGGTGTGGAGCGTGGACAGCACGAGGTGCCCGGTCTCGGCGGCCGTGAGCGCCTGGGCGATCGTCTCCAGATCGCGCATCTCCCCGACGAGGATGACGTCCGGGTCTTCCCGCAACGCGCTGCGCAGCGCCGTGGCGAACGACTGCGTGTGGGACCCGATCTCCCGCTGATTGATGCTGCACTGCTTGCGTTCGTGAACGAATTCGATCGGATCTTCGATCGTAATGATGTGATCCCGGCGGCGCTCGTTCATGTGGTGCACCATGGCGGCGAGGGTCGTGGACTTCCCGGACCCCGTGGGCCCCGTCACCAACACCAACCCTTGGTTCCTGAGCGAGAAGTCCTTGAGCACCGGCGGCATCCCGAGGTCGTCCAGCGTGCGGATCTCGGTGGGGATGCGGCGCAGCACCATACCCGCCCCGTGACGCTGCACGAAGGCGTTCACCCGGAACCGTCCAACCTTGTCGAGCTCGAGGGACAAGTCGAGGTCGCGCGTCGCTTCGAATCTCGCCTTCTGATCATCGGTGAGAATGTCATACAACATCGTGTGCACGTTCTCTCGCGTGAGCACCGGTACATTGAGGTCGATCAGTTCCCCGTGAATGCGCAGGATCGGGGGCTGGCCGGCGGAAAGATGGAGATCGGATGCATCCCGGTCTTTCGTCAGCACGAGCAACTCGGTAATGTCCACACCACTGCCTCCTCTTGTAGTTGGGGCCCTGAAGACGCATGAACGCCGTAGGTGATGCGGACCCCCCGACGTTCTATATGCCCCGACGACGTTTCTGTCAGACGCATCTCGGAGAGCTCTCGCCGGTATCGCGACGAGGGCCGGACACGGTGCACCGGTAACGCGGGATGAGCTCGGGGCCCAAAGTGTGAAAGATCGCGGGCGGATTGATCACATTCACCGCACGGTTTGACGGCGATTTTTCCGGACACCTGTGCATCGCACCCGTTCCGGGCGGCCATTCGACGCCCGCCCGGGGTGAGCCGGGAGAGGCTGAACGCTCAATGCGGCGGCATTTGGGCATGAACTACCATCGAGTGGGGCACCAAATACGCTCGCAAAGGAGCCCGGTGTTGAAACAGGCCCAGAAATACCTTGACTCCGTCGAGCTGCAGGCGCGACGCGATCTATCCACCCGCGGCATCGCGAAGCGAGCTCAGTTCAAGGCCTCAATGGATTTGCTCCGCCAACTCGAATTCTCCGATGAAGCCTTGGCGCACTATCAGCGACTCGCCCGGAGGACCCGCAAACTCCCGCACATGCTTGTGCGCGATGTCGCGGAGGGGGTCGTCTTGACGTTGGCCGGCGTTCCGCTGATCACACGGTAGCGCACGGGCGCGAGATCCAAACGGCGGTGCGGTTTCGCCCCCTGTGCCACTGCACAGCCTGACGCCCGGCCGCCGATCGGTTCGGGTGCAGGCTGAGCTCCCATGAACGGCGCGTTGCGCCGACGACTCCGCTCGTAGCCCTGCGGCGCTGGCGAACGACCTCGGATCGAACCCTGCAACCGTTGAATTCGCGAGGATGCACCGCGGCAGCGCGAGGCGCTCGCGGTCAAGAGGCCTAGGTACTCCCGGAATCGAATCACGCCGTCGTACGGCCAAGCGGACACTCGGTGCCGGACCGAAGCGTGGGCGCCGGCCGCGGGGTCGTGGGACGGAGGACACATGCGGGCGATCGTGATTCATGAGCATGGCGAGCGGGACCAGTTGCACCTCGAAGAGATCCCGACCCCGCAGCCCAAAGCGGGCGAGGTCCTGGTCCGCGTGCACGCGTGCGGGCTGAACCACCTCGACATCTTCGTCCGCCGGGGGATGCCCGGGAAGCACACCCCGCTGCCCTTCATTTCAGGCGGGGACATCGCTGGGACAATCGCAGAGTGCGGGCCCGGCGTGACGGGGGTGACGTTGGGGGCGCGCGTCCTCGTGGATCCGGCGATCGCTCATGGCGCAATCGGAGAAGACGCGCCCGGCGGACTGGCGGAGTATGCGGTCGTCCCCGCGGCCAACCTCATCCCCCTTCCTGACGACGTGGACTTCGACACGGCCGCGGCGCTGCCGATCGCCTATGGGACCGCTTGGCGCATGCTGCTGACGCGCGGCGGCATCCGACCCATGGAGCACGTCCTGATCCTGGGCGCTGCCGGCGGGGTGGGAACCGCGTGCGTCCAGATCGCGCGGATGGTGGGCTGCGTCGTGTACGCCGCGGCGTCCACGGCGGACCGCCTGGCGAAGCTCCGCGACCTCGGCGCCGAACACCTGATCAACTACCGCGAGGTGGAGTTCGACCGTGCGGTGTGGGCGTTGACGGGCAAGCGCGGCGTCGACGTCGTGGTGGACTACACCGGCGCAGAGACGTGGGTCCGCAGCCTGCGCAGCCTCCGGAAGGGCGGCCGGCTCCTCACGTGCGGCGCCACCACAGGGTACGATCCCAAGACCGACATTCGCTACATCTGGGTGCGGGAGTTGACGATTCTCGGCTCGGACGGATGGACGCGGGAGGAGCTGCAGACGCTGCTCGCCGCCACGTGGTCGGGGCGCATCCGGCCCGTGATCGACCGCGTGCTGCCGCTCGAGCAGACGGCCGAAGGGGAGCGGCTCCTCGAGGACCGCGAGGCGTTCGGGAAGATCATCATCCACCCCAACGAGTGAGGCCAAGGAGGCGCTGAGTGTCGACGGTCCCGTTGGACGGGCTGCCAGAGTTTCTCGGACGGTCGCCGTATCACCGGCTGCTCGGCCTGCACATGACGAAGGCCGCCAAGGGGGAGGTCGTCGTCCGGATGCCGTTTCGCGAGGACCTGCTGGCGGGCGACGACGAGAGCGGGCGCTACATCCACGGCGGCGCCATCGCCTCGCTCATCGATACCGCCGCCGACTTCGCGGTGATCGCCGCCGTCGGCCGGGACGTGCCCACCATCGATCTCCGGGTGGACTATCTGCGGGCGGCGCGCGGGACGCTCGTCGCGACGGCGCGGACCCGCAAGGCGGGCCGGTCGCTGGCCGTCGCCGACGTGGACGTGACCGACGACGCGGGCCAGCTCGTGGCGGTCGGACGGGGAGTGTTCAAAACGTGACCGCCGATCTTATCGTCCCGCACGACGCCCGCACAAGGGGGAACCCGACGATGGAGGACACGCTGACCGGGATGCGACCCAACAGGGACGCGTCTTGATCCCGGCCCGGCCCTGGATCTTGACCCCGAACGCCGGGGATCTCGGGGCGGAAACCGCGGCGCTCGCCCCCGAACGACCGGCGCTGATTGCCGGAGACGTACGGCTCTCCTACGGCGAACTCGACGCGCGGGCGCGCCGCGTCGCCGGGCTGCTACGCGGAGCCGGGGTCAGGCCGGGAGAGACGGTGGCGCTCGCGCTCGGCAACGACTGGCGGTTCATCGAGAGCGTGCTCGGCACCCTGCGGGCCGGTGCCGTGGCGCTGTTGGTGAACATCAAGTTGGGCGGCGACACGCTCAGGTACGTCGTGCGCCACAGCGGGACCAAGTTTCTCGTGGCGGACGCCGGTCTCGGCCCCAAGCTCGACGCGATACGCGCCGCCGCCGAAGAGGCGCGCGGGACGCTCGTCACGGAGCCGGGCGCGCCCCGCGACCCGTACGAGGAAGCGCTTGCGGCGGCGACGCCGGCCGACCGGTCCGAGGCGGTCGAGCCGGATGACATCGCGGTGCTGATGTACACGTCCGGATCGACCGGCCGGCCGAAAGGATGCATGCTCAGCCACAGCAACACATGGTGGCAGGCGCGATCCAGCGCCCTCACGATGCTGCACGACCGCTCGGATCGCGGTCTCGTGATGGGGCCGCTGTATCATGCGAACGCGCTGTGGGGCACGCTGCTCCCGATGCTCTTCGTGGGCGGCAGCGCGGTCATTCTGCGCGAGTTCGACCGCCATCAGGCGCTGCAGGCGATGCACGACCACCGGGTCACGTTCACGTCCGGGACGCCCTCGATGTACGCGCTGATGCTCGGCGATCCCGAGATTGCCCGCTTCGATCTGTCGTCGGTGGCCCTGTTAACCTGCGGGTCCGCGCCGGTGCCGGCCGAGCTCATGGCCCGCATCGTCGCGACGTTCCACTGCGACGTCGCCGAGACCTACGGTCTGACCGAGGCGGGCGCGAACATTCTGACCCCGCGGTGGGGCGTGAAGAAGCTGGGCAGCACGGGCCTGCCGGTCCCCGACGTGGAGATCCGCATCACCCCGCTTGACGATCCGAATCGCGACTGCGCCCCCGGCGAGGTCGGGGAGCTGTGGTCGCGTTCTCCGGCAAACGCCTTAGGGTACCTCAAAGAGCCGGAGCTGACCGCGCAGCGCTTCACGCGGGACGGGTGGGTGCGGACGGGGGATCTGATGCGCCGGGACGAGCAGGGGTATTGCTACTTCTGCGGCCGTACGGACGACATGATCAGCGTCGGCGGCGAAAACGTGTATCCGAAAGAAGTCGAAACCATCATCCTCGAGCATCCGGCGGTGGCGGACGTGGCCGTCGTGCCCGCGCCCCATGCGGTGAAGGGGGAAGCGCCGATCGCCTTTGTCGTGCTCAAGCCGGGTGCCTCGGCCACGGAGGACGAGCTACGAACGCACTTTCTCGCCCGCGGTCCGGCCTATGCCCATCCGCGCCGCGTCTTCTTTCGAGATGTGCTGCCGGTCTCGAGCACGAACAAATTGGACAGAGGCGCCTTGAAGCGGCAGGCCAAAGAGCTGCTCCCGGAGGGCTTGAGATCCAGCCAGTAGGCGGGGTCAGGACGCTGGTCCGGGCGGAGGGCTCGGGCCGGCTGCCACCGAACTCGAGGTCCGGCGCAAGGCGCGACGGCCGGCACAAGCGGCGCCGGGTCCCCGCTGGGGCGGCGCGGGCTACGTGATCGTCACGACACCGCCCGGCGTGTCGATCTCCACCGCCAGCACCCCTGGGGTCTCCGCGAATTCGACGGCAGCGAAGGCGGCCACTCCCTCTCCGAGGAGAGAGGCCAGCCGACGGGATGCCTCGGCCGGTTTGGGGTCACCGAGACGGAGCCTTTGGATCCCCCGCGCGCCCGATGGGTGCTCGACTGCGGCCGCGGCGGGATGCTGCCCAGGCGGGACGTTCCATTCGATGATGAACGGGAGCACGCTCGGCTCGCTGAACGGAACAAGCGGGAGCGTCCGCCACCGCAGCGACACACCGTCCGGCCGCGTGCGCGCTCCGTCCTGGATTTCGGTCGGAACGCCGAGCTCCCGGAGATGTGCCTGGAGGGCGTCGAGGCGGTCGGTGCGCGCCGCCCACGTTACGAAGGTCCTTCCTTCGCGCACGGTGCGGGCGACGCGCTGGGCGCTCGGGGATCCGGCCTCCCGGGGCTCCACGACGGCGATCAGCTCGAGGTAGGATGATCCCAAGGGGACGATCATGTTCCCGGTCCCGATGCCGGGATGGCGTCCTCCCGGGAGCGCTTTGAGGCCGTAGGTCTGTTCCAGATGCCGAGCGCCGCGAGACAGATCCGCGACCCCGATCAGCACGTGATCGATGGCCACCAGCGGACGATCCGTCATCTCCGTTCCTCCTGGGGTGTGGCGACTGGCCCGCGACGCCTCTCGCTCCGGGTAGAGGTCATCCAAAGAAAGGCGGCACTCGTCGCTCCACAGAGCCCGCCGCGGTTTGGCCGCGCCGGTTCGAACTCATACCCGTCCCTTCCCCGCCTTCGCCAGATCGCGCACGTCCGCGGGGTGGCACGAAGAGGTTTTCCCCGGCGATACCGCCGCCCCTGCACGCGCGGTCGAGGAATCGCCAGCGCCGCAGCGAACCTAACTCGAAGACGCGAGTCCGGCACGCAGGTTCGCGGCGATGGAGGATCGACATGTTGACGCGACGTGCGTTGTTGAAGATCGGCGCCGGACTCGCAGCCGGTGTGGCAGGCGCGCCGGGCCGGCCCAGAGCGGCGGCCGCCGCGCAGGCGCCGTCGCAGGTTGTGATCGCGATCTGGGGCCTGCCGGTCCGCATGCTGGGCAGCAACGAAGCGGTGTTCTCGTACGTCAACCTCATGATCAACGACTCGCTCACCGCCGTCGACGGTCAGGGAAACGTGAGCGGGCGGCTCGCGGCGCAGTACCCGGCCTCGCCGGACGGCAAGACGTACCTCGTCACCCTGCGGAACGCGAAGTTCCAAGACGGGACCCCGGTGACCGCCCAGGACGTGAAGTTCAGCTACGAGTTCTATCTGCACCCCAAGTACCCGACGACCGCGCCGGCGTTCCTGGAGATCGCCGGCGGGCAGGAGTACAAGGCCGGCAAGGCGTCCGCGGTCACGGGGATCACGGTCGTCAACCCGCGCACGGTGCGGTTCATCCTCAACCGTCCGTATCCGTTCTTCTACGAGCAGATCGGGACCGCGGCCATCCTGCCCGCGCACGGGCTCGCGAACGTCGACATGGCGCGGCTGCAGGAGGCGCCGTTTGCGCGGCGGCCGATCGGTGCGGGGCCGTACCGCCTGGCCGAGTGGCGCGAAACGGAGAGCCTAACGTTCGAGGCGTTCCACGACTATTGGGCGGGCGCCCCGAACCTGCCGCGCGTGGTGTTCAAGCTCATCCCGGAAGACGCCACGGTGCTTGCGGAGCTCCATGCCGGCAACATCGACGCCGGCCGCATTCTGCCCGAGGCGTACGCCCAGTTTCAGAACGACCCGCGCGTCACGCCGCTGCGGGTGCCCGGGGACACGTTCTACTGGTTCGCGCCCAACTTGAAGCTGCCGATCTTCCAAGACGTCCGCGTCCGCCAGGCGATGGCGTACGCGATCAATCGCGAGGAAATGCTCCGGGCGCTGTACCGCGGTCTGGGCACGGTCTGCCAGAGCCCGGTGCACCCGAGCCTCTGGCAATTCGACAAGCAGCTCAAGGGGTACACGTACGACCCCGCGAAGGCGAAGCAGCTGCTCGCCCAGGCGGGATGGACGCCGGGGTCCGACGGGACCGCGCAGAAGGGCGGGCAGCCCTTCAAGGCAAAGTACGCGTTCCTCGCCGGGAAAGACTATCAAGACCAGGCCCTGCTGATCCAGCAGTATCTTCGCGCAGTCGGGATCAGCATCGACGTACAGGCGGTCGAGCGCGGCGACTTCTTCAGCCGCTATTTCACGCCCGGCGCTCCGATCGAGCTGGTCGGCATCGCGTGGTTCAACCTCATCTTCCCGCCGCAGGCGGAACTCGAGGCGAACTTCATGAGCACGGGGTCGACCTCCCAAATTATCGGCTACAGCAATCCGAAGATGGACCAGCTGCTGCAGCAGGTCGTGCTGACCCGCGACCGGGCGGCGCAGAAGGCGCTCTACAACCAGATTCAGGAGCTCGTGATTTCCGACGCCCCGCACATCCTCACGATCCGGCCCGACGTGATCTGGGGGGTCAACAAGAACTTCGTCCTGCCGAGCGGGGTCACCTCACTCCGCGACTTCTTCGGATCCCTGCCGCGTTGGAAGGCGCGCTGAGCCAGCTGACCGCGTGAGTGCGTACCTCGTCCGGCGGGTGCTCATCCTCATCCCGCTCGTGTTCGGCGTCACCGCGATCACCTTCGCGCTCCTCGTACTGGCGCCCGGGAATCCCGTCGACTTCCTCGTCTCGCCGGAGGAACGCGGGGTCACCGACGTCGCGCAGCTGCGCCACGAGCTCGGGCTGGACCGTCCGCTGCCGGTGCAGTACGCGTCGATGATGGCGGAGCTGGTCACCGGCAGGCTTCGGAGCTTCAGCGACCGACGCCCCACGATCCAGCGCGTGGCCGAGGCGCTGCCCACGACCCTCATCCTCACGGCAACCTCGCTTGCGCTGACGATCGCGCTGGCGTCGCCGATCGCGGTCGTCTCGGCGCTGCGCCCGTACAGCGGCGTCGACCACGCCGCGACGCTGTTTTCGTTGCTGGGGATCTCGCTCCCGACGTTCTGGTTCGCGCTCGTGTTGATCTTCGTCTTCACCGAGGAGCTCGGCGTCCTGCCGGCGAGCGGGCTCCGCCCCGTTGGCGCCTCCGGGTACAGCCCCGCCGTGATCGGGCCCTATCTCGTGATGCCCACGATCGTGCAGGCGCTCAGCATTCTTCCGGTGCTCGTGCGCTACGCTCGATCGTCGCTGCTGGACGCGCTCGACCAGGACTTCGTGCGGGTCGCGCGCAGCAAGGGGCTCGCGGAACAGGCCGTCTTCCTGCACCACGTCGTCCGGAACTCGCTGACGCCGGTGCTCACCATCACGGCGCTGCTGCTGCCCTTTCTGTTGAGCGGCTCCGTCGTCGTCGAGACCATCTTCGCGCTGCCGGGCATCGGGCGGCTCGCGGTGAACGCGGCGCTGGCGCGCGACTACCCGACGGTCCTGACGACGACCACGGTCGCCGGCGTGCTCGTGGCGCTCAGCAACCTCGGCGCCGATCTCGGGTATTTCTATCTCGACCCGCGGATCCGCCATGGTTAGCCAGCTCGCCAGCCCCGCCGCCGAATCGCGCCGGCCGCGCGCCGGACGCCGCGGCGCGCGACACCGGTTCGTCCGCAACCCGCGGGCGATCGCGGGGGCAGCGATCATGGCCCTGTTCTTCACGGTGGCGCTCGCCGCACCGCGCCTGGCCCCGTTCCACCCCGACGTGCCGCACGTCCTGGCCATCCTCCACGGCCCCGCGTGGCCGTACCTGCTCGGCACGGACAACCTGGGGCGGGACGTGCTGAGCCGCATCATCGTCGCGTCGCGCATCTCGCTTGCGATCGGGGTGCTCTCCATGCTCGTCTCCGTGGTCATCGGCGTCCTCGTCGGCGCCCCGGCAGGGTACTTCGGAGGCCCGGCCGATGCCGTTCTGATGCGCCTGACCGACGTCGTGCTCGCGGTCCCGGTGTTCTTCCTCGCGGTGGCGTTTCTCGCGCTGTTCGGACCCAGTGTACCCGGCCTCATCTTGATCATCGGCCTGACCGCGTGGCCGCCCACGGCCCGGCTGGTGCGGGCCGAGTTCCTGTCGCTGCGCGGTCGGGACTTCGTTGCGGCCGCGCGGGCGACCGGCGCGTCCAGCAGCCGGATCATCACGCACCATCTCCTCCCCAACGTCGTGCCGGTGATCGTGATCTCCGCCACCCTGCGCGTTGGCCTGGCGATCCTCACAGAGGCCGGGTTGAGCTTCCTCGGCCTCGGGGTGCAGCCGCCCCAGCCGAGTTGGGGCAACATCATCGCCGACGGACGGGAGTACCTCGCGACCGCCTGGTGGGTGTCGTTGTTCCCGGGCCTGTGTGTGTTCCTGGCCGTCATGGCGTTCAATCTCGTCGGCGACGGGCTCCGGGACGCGTTCGATCCACGGCTGCAGATTTGAGCGATTCGAATCGGAGGTGTGAGATGACCCGGATGATTCTGCGCGGCGCGACCGTCTTCGACGGCACGGGCCGGCGGCCCGAGCCCCGGACGGTGGTCGTCGAGGGCGACCGCATCGCCGACGTGATGGCCGGCGGTCCTCGAGACGGCGCCGGCGACGTGCGGACGATCGACCTCGGCGGCTGCACGCTGCTTCCCGGCCTCATCGACCTTCACGTGCACTTGGGGTGGGGCCCGCGGGCGTTCGCCCCGACCGTGGCGGCGATCGCGCTCAGGGCCGCCCGCAACCTCCGCGCCGCGCAGGCGGTGGGCATCACGACGGTCCGCGACGTCGGCACCCAGGGCGGCATCGCCGCGGCGGCGCGCGACGCGGTGGTGCGAGGCGACATCCCGGGGTCCCGCGTCGTGCCGTGCGGGCAGATTCTCTGCATGACCGGCGGCCACGGGTCGGAGCCGCCGGCCCTTCCCGGGATGGCGCGCGAAGTCGACGGTCCGGACGATTGCCGGCGGGCCGTCCGCGAGCAGGTGAAGGCGGGCGCGGACTGCATCAAGGTGACGACCAACGGGCCGCTGAACGTCGTGGAGCTGACGCAGCAGGAGCTCGACGCCATCGTCGACGAGGCGCACCGGCTGGGCCGGCGGGTGGCGTGCCACGCGTCGATCCTCGGGTCCAGCCAGATGGCGGTGCGGGCGGGCGTGGATACGATGGAACACGGGTCGGACCTCGACGAGGAGACCGCACGTCAGATGGCCGACCGGGGGATCACGCTCGTCCCGACGCTGCTCGTGTCGAAGCGCATCATGGAGCGGTGGGACGAGTTCAAAGCCATCCCGATGTTCCGGTCGATTCCCGTGCGCGCGAAGCGCGCGGTCGAGAGCTTCCAGATCGCGCTCGCGGCCGGGGTCCCGATGGGCGCCGGCACGGATCTCTTCTTCGGGCTCGGCCGGTTCGAGTCGCTGCCCGAGGAGCTCGAGCACATGGTGGCATGCGGCATGAGCCCGAGCGCGGCGCTCGCGGCCGCGACGTCTCGCGGGGCCGAGGCACTCGGAACGGACCATGAGACCGGCACGATCGTCCGCGGCAAGATCGCGGATCTCATCGCGGTCAAGGGAGATCCGACGACCGACATCGCGGCGTTGCACCAGGTTGCCTTCGTCATGCAGGCCGGCGCGATCGTACGCGACGCGCGGTAGTCGCGGACGCCAGGGGACAGTCGGACAACGTCGAGGACGGCGCCCCGCGTGCGACAGAGGAGTTCCTGATCATTGCGGGCGGGGGGGCGGGCTCCTTTCTTCCTGTTGGAGAGGCTGGAGGCGATCGAGTGACGGTCCGGCGTGCGACCGGTCGCCGGGTCGGGCAGGACCCCCCCTTCCGCGCGCGAACTTGAGTGCTATTTGCAGGGTGCGGCGCGGCATCGCGCAAGACCATCGATCGACACAACCGCCATGCTGGCAAGGGGGGCGTGTATGAACGTACGACGTCGAGTCTGGTCCGGTCTGGTCGTCCTGATTCTGGCCCTATCGATCGTTGGTGCTCCGGGCTCGCACGCAGCGGGCGCGTCCCGCTCGGACGTGTTGGTCATCGCCAAGGACATCTCGGATATCCGGACGCCGGACCCCAACAAGTCCTACGACGTGAGCGGCGTCTTCCTCCAGTTTCCGATCTACAGCCGCCTCGTCAAGCAGGTCGCGCCGGACTTCTGGAAGATCCAGCCGGATCTGGCCGAGTCTTGGACCGTGAGCCCCGACGCGACGGCCTACACGTTCAAGCTCCGCAAGGGCGCCGTGTTCTCAAGCGGGAATCCCGTCACGTCCGAAGACGTGCGCTTCTCGCTCCTCCGGACGCACAACATCAAAGGATACGGCTCGTTTCTGGCCGATTCGATCAAGGCCGTCGACGTCGTCGACCCGCAGACGGTGCGGGTGACGCTGAAGGCTCCTGATGCGACCTTCCTTGCCGCGGTGGGGGCGGGTGTGTTCTCGATCGTGGACAGCAAGACGGTGCGCGCCCACGGCGGCGTCGAGACGCCCGGAGCCGACACGCTCGACAAGGCCGAACAGTGGTTCTATACGAACTCGGCCGGCGCCGGTCCGTACGTCCTCCAGCGGTACACGCGCGAGACGGAGATCGTCCTAGAGCGGAACGACAAGTACTACGGCGCCCACCCGTTCTTCCGCGAAGTCATCATCCGGCACGTGAAAGACCCCAGCACGCAGGCGCTCATGCTGCAACGGAACGATGTCGACCTCGCGCTCGACCTCAACGCCGACCAGGCCGACAGCCTCAAGGGGAAGCCGGGCATCGCGCTCCTCGAAGACCCGTCGGCGTACACGGTCTACCTCGGGTTGAACAGCAGCGCCCACCCGTGGGACAACCCCAAGGTCCGCGAGGCGGTCAAGTACAGCATCGACTACAACGGCATCGTCTCCGGGATCATGCACGGGCACGGGCAGCGCATCGGCAGCATCATGATGCCGGGGATGCTCGGATTCCCCGACTCGCTGAACAAGCAGCTGCTCTATCCCCACAACCCCGCGAAAGCGGCGAGCCTGATGAAGGAGGCTGGGGTCTCTCGGGCGAGCGTGACCCTCACCTGGGCCTCGGGGACGAACTACGGGGCCCTGCCGCTCGACCGGCTGGCGCAGAAGCTGCGGTCCGATCTCGCCACGATCGGCATCGATCTCCGCCTCCAGCCGGTGCAGCAGTCGATCTTCCTGACCTATTATCGTCAGGGGAAGCCGGAAACCGCGATCGGGTTCTGGTTCCCGGACTACATGGATCCGGACAACTGGTCGTACTTCGTGAGCGGCTTCATCAACAAGCGTCTCCACTGGCAGAACCCCGAGGGCGCCGCGCTCGTCAAGGCGGCGGCACAGACACCCGATCAGCAGAAGCGCGAGACGATGTACGAGCAGTACAACCGCCTGCTCGCGACACCGGGCTCCCCGTACGTGTTCCTGGCGCAGCCGACCGCCATCACTGCGGCGCGCGACGACATCACGCAGTTCAAGTTCCATCCGCTCTACTTCCTCCAGATCGAGTCGCTCGGACGGAAGTAAGCGACACGGTGGGCGCCGGCCGGAGCCGGCGCCCACCGCAGCCGTCCGATGGGCCGGTATCTGCTGCGCCGGGCGCTCCTGGCCCTCCCCACGCTGCTCGGCATCACGCTTGTCACCTTCCTGGTCTCGCACCTCCTGCCCCCGGACCTCGTCCTCGCCAACCTGGGCGACCGAGCCACGCAGAGCCCGTCCCTCGTCGCGGCGTTCCGCCACCGATGGGGCCTCGACCAGCCGGTCGTCATGCAGTACGTGCTCTACCTCGGCCACCTGCTCCACGGCGACCTCGGCACGTCGATCGCGACGGACCGTCCCGTGCTCGTGGAGCTCGAACTGTCGCTGCCGGCCACGGTCGAACTGGCCACGGTTGCCCTAGTCGGGGCCGCCGTCATCGGGACGGCGCTGGGGATCCTCGCGGCGGTGGCGCGAGACTCGGCGGTCGACCTCGCCGTCCGGGCGATTTCGGCGATCGGTGTCGCGGTGCCGACGTTCTGGTTCGCGATCCTCCTCCTCTCAACGGTGTACTTCCGGCTCGGCTGGGCGCCGCCGCCGGGCCGCCTCTCCACCGGGATCACACCGCCCGCGCCGATCACCGGCATGTATCTCGTCGACAGTCTCCTGCGCGGCCGGCCGGACCTGTTTGCCGATGCCCTGAGTCACATCATCCTCCCCGCCATCGTCCTCGCCACGGTCGGCATCGGCTTCGTGACGCGGATGACCCGCAGCAGCATGCTGGAGGTCCTCTCACAGGACTACGTCCGGACCGCCCACGCGAAGGGCCTGCGGAGATGGTCGGTCGTCGTGCGGCACGCGCTCCGCAACGCGTTGATTCCCGTCATCACGATCACCGGTACGCTCTACGCGCAGCTGATGTCCGGGACGGTGATGACGGAGACAATTTTTTCCTGGCCCGGGCTCGGCCGCTACGCCGTCTCGTCTGCCGCCAGCCTCGATTTTCCGGCCGTGATGGGCGTGGCGCTCGTCGTCGGCACGATGTACGTGATCATCAACGCGTGCGTCGATGTGCTGTACGCCCTGATCGACCCGAGGATCCACTATGCCTGACGGCGCGGGCGCAGAGGGACGAGCGCGCCCGCGCCGCCACGTCGGGCTGATCCTCGGCGCGGCGCTGACGGGCGTCTGGATCCTCGCGGCGATCGCCGCCCCGGTCGTCGCTCCGCAGGGGTTCGACGTGCAACACCTCGAGAATGCGTTCCAGCCGCCGTCGCCCGTGCACCTGTTCGGCACCGACGACCTCGGACGCGACGTCCTCACCCGGGTGCTGTACGGTGGCCGCTACACGTTGAGTGTCGCCGTGTCCGTCGTCGCGCTCGCGGGATGCGCCGGCATGTTCGCCGGTGCGGTGGCGGGGTACCTCGGCGGATGGGCCGACGAAGGGATCATGCGGGGCACCGAACTCGTCATGGCATTCCCGGCCATCATCCTGGCGATGACGATCGTCGTCGCGCTCGGCCCAGGCCTGCTTCACGCGGCGATCGCGATGGGGCTCGTCTGGTGGCCTCCCTACGCCCGGCTCGCGCGCGGCGAGGTGCTGGCCGTGAAGCACCGCGAGTACGTGCAGGCCGCGAGGGCGATCGGGCAGCGGCCGTGGGGCATCTTTCGCCGCGCGATCCTGCCGGGCATCGTGCCCGGCATCATGATCCTCGCGACGATCGATCTCGGATCGGCGATCGTGACCGGCGCCGGGTTGAGTTTCCTCGGACTGGGCGCGACCCCACCGGCCCCCGAGTGGGGCGCGATGGTGAGCGCGGGGCGGGAGCTGCTCGCCCAGTGGTGGGTGGCCACGTTTCCCGGGCTCGCGATCTTCCTCACCGTGATCGGCTTCAACTACATCGGCGATGGGATCCGGGATCTGCTCGATCCCCACAGACACGGGCGCGCCTAGGCGCACTGGGGGATCGCGCCGCCGACCGGCCGGAGCGAGACGCGGTGCGGTCACAGAGCCGCCAGGGGCCGCGATCAAGGGTTATGTTCCACGGTACGTCCCCATGCGCTCTTCGAACCGCTCGAGGAACCGATCAGCCTCGACCTCGACGCAGACGTCTGCATTGGGCGGCGCGGTCGTATGCGGCCGGCGGTCGGCAACGGTCATCCCGCGGGTAACATCGCCTTTGGTCTCGATCTCGACCGGCCACCGCTGCGTTCGAACGACCGTAGGGTCGGCCACGACATCCACCGCCAGCACATCGTGAATGGCACACCCGCCGATTCGAGGGTCTCGGCGCCGATAGGACCGCAACCGAAAGGCGGCGATCTCGCTGGCGACGTCCAGAACGCGGCCGCCGGCGCGTGCCAGCCGGTCGATCTGCGACTGGGACAGGAGCGCTCGCATGGTCACGTCAAGCCCCACCATGGTCATCGGCATCCCCGAACCGAACACGATCGCCGCAGCCTCGGGATCGCCGCAAATGTTGGCCTCGGCGACGGGGGTCACGTTGCCCGGCGCGGTCACCGCACCACCCATCAGCACGCACCGGCGCACCAGCCGGGCGCACTCGGGATCCTGCCGGAGAAGGGTCGCGATGTTCGTCAGGCGCCCGGTGGCCACGAGCGTGATCTCGCCCGGAGCGCCGCGAAGCTGCCGACGAAGAAACTCCGGCGCCGAGGCCTCTTCCGGACGACGGACAGGGATCGGGAGTTCTATATCCGCCAGCCCGTTGCGGCCGTGAATCCACGCGGCGCCCTGCGTGAAGCGGCCGACGAGGGGGTGTTCGGCACCGCGGGCGACCGGGACGCCGGCGCGCCCTACGAGCTCCAGAACTTGCAGCGTGTTGCGCGTCGTCTGTGCGATGTCGGTGTTTCCGAAGACCGTCGTGATCCCAAGCACATCGAGGTCGGGACGGCTCAGCGCGTACAGAATGGCCAGCGCATCGTCCGTGCCAGTGTCGCAATCGATGATGATCCGCGTCGTCATGATGCCTCCTCATCCTCAACTTACCAGCGCGGAGAGGACCCCCACGGCAGCCCGCTGAACTACCCTACTCGCCCGGTACGTCTATCCATCCTGATCCTGACGGAGGCCCTTGCGATGCCGAAGCCTACAGCACGGAACGGCAAGCGCTCCGCACCTCAGCCGCACGCGACCGACCAGATATCGCGCCGTCGCCTTCTTCGGAACTCCATCGGCGCGTTCCTCGGTTTCGGGATCTCCGGCTACCTGCTCTCCGACGGATCGCAGCCAACCGTGCATGCGGCGACAGCACCGTGGGTAGACACGACCGGGCCGCTCGAGGGCGCGGGCAGGGAGCCGGTCACGCTGCGGTTCTTGGACGAGGCCGGCAGCCCATGGGACGAGGGCCACGAGGCGATGATCACAGAGTTTCAGCGACAGTACCCGTCGATCAAAGTGCAACGCAACGCCATGCCCTTCACGGAGCTGTACAGGCAAATACAGACCCAGGTGGCTGCGTCGGAGCCGCCCGATGTGCTCTATATCGACGGACCTGCGGTGGCGAGCTTCGCGGCGGAGAATGTGCTGTTGCCGCTGAATCCGTACATCCCCGCCGACGACCTTCACGACTTCTATCCGTCATCCCTCGAAGAGGCCACCTGGGGCGGGAAGCTGTACGGGCTCGCGTCCGAACAGTCGGTTCCGCTCCTCTACTACAGACTCGACGCCTTCGAGGCGGCCGGGATCAAGCCCCCTGATTCCCTGGCGACGGCGTGGACCTGGCCCCAGGCCTTCGAGGCGTTGAAGAAAGTGACCAAACCCGATCGCTACGGGCTCGATCTCATCTCTGGACAGTACCTCCTTGCAGGGTGTCTTCGGTCGGCGGGGGACCCCAAAGCTCCCAAGACATCGAGCGCCTACAAAGCCTGGGCCGGCATCAGCCCCGACGGACGCACCGTGGTTGGGTACCAGGACGCGCCCGAGGTCATCCGGGCCATGCAGCTGTTTCAGGACATGTGGAAACAGAACATCATGCCGAGCTCACCGATTCCCGACGCCATGCCGACCGGCCGCGCGGCCGCGTGGCTCGGGGCGGAATGGGCCGAGGGCAAGCTCGTCAACAAATACGCGAGCGTCAAGTGGTCGGTGACGCCGGCGCCCTACTTCCACTCCCCGTTTGTACACAACGGGTCGCTCGCGTTCACCGTGTCGGCCCGCACGCGACATGCGAAGGAAGCCGTCCTCTTCGCGCGGTGGATGACGAGCCGATCGGGCGAGCGTCTGTGGTTCCAGTACAATCCGCAGCTTCCGGCGCGGCGATCCGTGGCGAATACGACCGACGTATACAAGCGCGTGCCAAAGTCGCTGGACCTGCAGGAGTTCGAACGAGAGAGCGCTCCGCGCATCCGCATCCCCATCTACACGCAGTACACGGCGCTGCTGAATCAAACGATCACGAACGTCAGCGCCGGCGCGGACGTGAAAACCGAGATGACCGCGTTCGCGTCGAAGGTGCAAACCGCGTTGGACGATTTCTGGTCGACGCACAAGTAGCGCAGGCGGCGGCCGAGCCGGGACCGCGCCTGCCGCTAAGGGGGCTCCGCTGATGCCCGTCGGGCCCGCGCGTCGGAAGGGCGCGTGGCCCTCCCCCTCGAGTCGGCGCGCGCTGCTTACGGCCGGGGCGTTCCTCGCGGTACCGCTCGCGGGTCTGTTGATTTTCCGGGTCGGCACGATCGCCCAGGCGGCCGCGAACAGCCTCTACCAGTACGATCTTCTTTCCGGGCAGCGCGTCTTCACCGGCGCCGGCAACTACCTCCGCGCCGTGCACGACGCCGGCTTTCTGCAGTCGCTCTCGGTCACGTTTCAGTACGCCGCGATGAAGATCGGCGTGCAAATCCCCCTCGCGCTCGCCATCGCGCTGCTCATGCAGAAGAGCTGGCGCTGGGCGAGCGTCGTCCGCACGGCGGTGTACCTGCCCGTCGTCACCCCGTTCGTCGTCGTCGCAACCCTGTGGGCGCTGATGTACAATCCGACGATCGGCATCATCGACGCGCTGCTCCGAAAAGTGCACGTCGCGCCGCTGAATTTCCTCATCGACCCGAGACTCGCGCTTCCCTCGCTCACCGCGGTCACGATCTGGAAGGACCTCGGCTTCACCGCCCTGATCTTCCTCGCCGGGCTCCAGGGCATCCCGCAAGGATACTATGAGGCGGCGCAGGTGGACGGGGCCGGACACTGGAGACAGTTCTGGAGCGTCACGCTGCCGCTCCTCAAACGTTTCACGCTGTTCTCGCTGGTGATCGCGACGATCAACGCGTTCCAAGTGTATACGCCCGTATACGTCATGACGCAGGGCGGGCCGCTGGCCCGCACCGAGGTCGCCACATACTATATGTACGAACGCGCCTTCCTGTTCTACCAGATGGGGTACGCGTCGGCCCTGGCGATCATCGTGCTGCTGATCATCCTCGGCCTGAGCGCGGTGTACTTCCGGCTTCTTCGCCCGGAATGAACAGCGCGCATACGCCGGAATCGATCCTCCGCCGCGTGGGTCTCGCGCTTGCGGTGCTCGTCATCGTGCTCGTGTTCCTCGCGCCCTACGAATGGCTCGTGGCGTCGGCGTTCAAACCGTACGCCGATATCTTCTCAGGCGTGTTCTCACTGTCCGTGTGGACGTTCGTGCCGCGCCGGCCGACGCTCGTCAACTTCATCGCCGTGTTTCGAGACCAGGCCTTCGGACGCTATGTGTTCAATTCACTGCTGGTAGCTGGTGCGCAGGTCGTCGGCACCGTGCTTGTCTCCACCGTGGCCGCGTTCGTTCTCGCGCGCGTGCGATTCCCGGGCCGCAATCTCGTGTTCGGGCTTGTCCTCGTGATGCTGCTGATCCCGTTCGATGCCATCGTCATTCCGCTGTTCACAACGGTCCGGACGCTGCATCTGCAGGATACGTACTGGGGCTTCTTCCTGCCGTGGATTTTCAGCCCGTTTGGGATCTTCTTCCTCAAGCAGGTGTTCGAGGAGCTCCCGACTGAATTGGACGAGGCGGCCATCATGGATGGTGCGTCGCCTCTGCGGGTCCTCACGCATGTGGTGGTTCCGAACGTCCTGCCGGGCTTGGCCACGTTGGCGCTGTTTACGTTCCTGTTCGCATGGGATGCGTTTTACTGGCCGCTCGTGGTCATGTCGGATGACACGAAGCAACTCATCACCGTGTTTATCGCCAAGCAGACCACGAGCCAGACCCAGTTCTGGGGCAACTTGTTTGCAGCGTCCGCCGTCGCGACGATCCCCGTGATCGCGCTGTTCGTCTGGTTGCAACGATACTACGTCCGGGGCATCATGACGACCGGGCTCAAAGATTGACTCCCCGGCTTCCCGGGTCACGTCCGTATGGCGTCTGTCGTTGCTCTCAGGGATAGAAGATAAGGTCCGGACAGACCGTTCAAGCGTCTCAATCATGCTAGATGGCATCGAGGAAGGCAGACGCTGAACGCCCCTAAGGGCGCGGGCCTCGACATGTTGGCGATTTCCAGTCGAAGCGGGCTCTTCCGATTGGTCTACGCACAATCCCTGTCCGCGATGTCCCCGATACCGAGCGGATCTTACCTCAACGACTGGTACAGTGCTGCAAAGCGTCAACTTCAGCGCTCACCAGCCGGGACTTCCGCCTGGACTCAACGGCGCCCCACAAGATTTTGATGGATTCACCTGGCGGCATTCCCTTGAGACGCCCGGCCGAGCCAGGCGCGGCCGCTTTTCGCGCTCGAAATCAGCCTGACGACGTCGGCGATGCGCGCTCGCAGCGCAGCCTTCAGAGAGGCGCCGCGGGTCTCCACCCGAACCGTTACCTGGCCGTAGAACCAGCCGGGATTCCGGAACCGCTGCCGGCCGCAGAGCCTCGCCTGGGCCGGCGGACGGCTCTCACCTTCCCGCTCTTTTCTCCTCCGCAGAAGAACTGATCGCCGCCGTTGGACTCGAGCCCCGACACAGCCACGCCCGGGGGCAGCTCGATCGTCTCCAGGACCTCTCCCGTTCGGGGATCGAGCCGCCTCAGATCGCTCGTGCCGTTCTCATTGGTGCCGTGCCAGAGCTCTCCGTCGACCCAGGTGACCCCGGTGACGAAGCGCTTGGACTCGATCGTGCGGAGAATCGCCCCCGTCTGGGGATCGACTTGATGGATCTTCCGGTCCCGATACTGCCCTACCCAGAGCGTCCCCTCGGCCCACGCGAGGCCCGAATCGCCGCCACCGCCGGGCGCCGGGATCGTCGCCACCACGCGGCCGGTCTCTGGATCGACCTTCTGGATGCGGCCCCGGGCGAGTTGAAACAGATGCCGCCCGTCGAAGGCCGTGCCGGCCTGCGCCGCGACATCGATCGAGCGCACGATTTTCCCGCTCGCGGGATCGAGCGCGTGCATCCTGTCCCCAGCAGCAAACCAAACGTACCAGCCGTCATACGACACCCCATGCACGCGCTCGACGTCAGGAAAGGGGCCGTACTCACGGACGATTTCGGCTGCTGATCGACTCATGCGTCCATCCTAGCCGACCGGCAGCGGGGCGGGAAGCAGCAAGGGCGTGGTGAGTCCCGGCACGGGCGGGATCATCCAGCGCCGGGCCCGACCGCGGCCGAACGACTGCACCTTGCCCGCCGCCGCAAGCGCGTCGAGCGCCCGCTGGACCGTGCGCTGGCTCGTTCCGAGCGCCAGCGCCAGGGCCGAGCTCGACCAGGATTCCCCATCGGCGAGAAAGGCGAGCATCGGCGCATGCTCATCCTCGAACGGGCGCGCCAGCACGATGACCCCGCGTGCGCGCCGCGGCACCAGCACAAACCCGCGCTGCGTCGCGCGGATGTCAGCCTGCGGCCGAAGCGCCCTGCGGAGCCGGCCGACCTCGACGCGCAGCCGCGCGCGATACGATTCATCGGCGACCTTCCAGCCAAAGGCGCGCGCGACGAGTGCATCTCTCGGCACGTCACGCGGCCACGCCTCCCCCAGTGCGCGCGCGAGGGCAAACAACACCGGACGCCTCGCGAGCGAGATCGCCGTGCGTCCGTCACGCACAGCATAGCGGCTCGCGTCCACGACGAGCGCGTTGGAACCGAGCAGCGCTTCGACCTCCTCGAGTCGAAGGAGCCGGTCCTCGCCGTCCGCGATCAGACGCGCCGCGGGGGTGTTCAGGACGAGGAGGGCGCGTTCGACCTCCGCCGTCAGCGCTGGAATGCGCGCGTGGCGCGCGGCGCGCTCGGCCCGGGCCAGCGTAGCACGCGCCGCCTTCGTCCGGAGGCGCCGCATCGCGATCCCGGCAACGACGAGTTCGTAGGCGACCCTCGACCCTGGCGGGAGGGACGCGGGGTGGAGCCCGGCGAGCGTACGCTCGGCCTCCTCGAGGCGTCCGATCAGGAGGAGGCGCCGGACCTCGAGGAGCCGCGCATGCGCGGCGTTTACCCGGTCGCCGTGCCGTTCGAGCGCCGCCCGCGCCGCATCGAGCACCTTCGCGGACCAGCCCAGGTTGCGCGAGGCGAGCGCGATCTCGGCTTCGGCGACGACGCACCGCGCGCGGGCGACCGCCTCTTTGGGGCCGAAGGCGCGCACCGCGCGCCGGAGGAGCGCCTTCGCCCGTACGAGATCGCCGAGCTGGGCCATCGCGATGCCCCGAAGCGCGAGCGCCGGCGCGTCGTCGCGCAGGGCGACCCAGTTCAAGGCGCCAAGGGGATCACCCTCGGCGAGGGCGCGCGCCGCGGCCGCAGTCAGTTGATCCATCGGAATCCCGCCACACTTGTCACTCCCACCCGTCCGGTATCCGGCCCTATTATATCTCGCGACGGCCCAGCGGCAGACCGTAACATCCGAGAAGGGAGTGAACGAGGACGATGGAACACGCAACCGGGACACGTGAAGAGTGGCTGGCAGCGCGCCTAGCGTTGCTCAGGGCGGAGAAGGAGCTCACGCGGCACAGCGACGAGGTGGCGCGGCGTCGTCAGGAATTACCGTGGGTTCAGATCGACAAGGCTTATCGTTTCGAGACCGACGAAGGGATTGCTTCATTGGCCGACCTCTTCCGCGGGCGTTCGCAGCTTCTCATCTATCATTTCATGTTCGGGCCCGACTACGCCGCCGGCTGTCCGTCCTGTTCGGCGATCGCGGACGGTTTCAACGGCTTCGCCATTCATCTGGCCAATCATGACGTCATGCTCTGGGCGGTGTCGCGAGCGCCTCTCGCCAAGCTCCGGCCGTACAAGCGGCGGATGGGGTGGACGTTTCCGTGGGCGTCCTCTTTCGGCGGCGACTTCAACACCGACTTCAGCGTCGGGTTCAGCGAGCAGCAGCAACGCGAGGGCGGCATCGAATACAACTACCGGCGCGAGGCCGCATGGCGCGAGCCGAAGGGTGGCGGCGGCACCGTCACCCACGCGGCTATGTGCGGAACCGATGTGGCCACGTACATACGCGAACGGCCCGGCATGAGCGCCTTCGTCCTCGAGACCGGGATCGTCTACCACACATACTCCACCTATGCGCGGGGGCTCGACGGTCTCTGGGGCATGTATCAGTGGCTCGATCGCGCCCCCAGAGGACGTAACGAGACGGGCGGCTGGTGGCGCCGCCACGACGAGTACAAGGGGTAGACCGATGTCGCGCCGGCCACGATTTCCCGATGTTCTGGGTGCGGTGCCACGATGAGTACGGCCGGTAGCGCGCGCTGGAGCGCCGGGCTGGCCCTTGCCGGCCTCAGCGCCTTCGCGGGCGCGGCGGGGTTCTACCTCGCCGCCGGTGCCGGACTGGGTGCCGCGATGCGAGGGATGGAAACGGCCGGCGCCGGCATGCCGATGGCGCAGATGGCACCCGGGTGGACGCCGGGCTACACTGCGCTGATGCTCGGTATGTGGACCGTCATGATGACCGCCATGATGTTGCCGAGCCCGGCGCCCGCCGTCCTCAGGATGACCGGCCGGGCGGGTCTCGGACCCGCCGACACTGCCAGTGGTGTCGGCCGGGCGGCATGGTTCGCCGCCGGGTACTTGGTGATCTGGGCTGGGTTCGCTGCCGCGGCGACCGGTCTTCAGTGGGCGCTTGACACTGCGCACCTCCTGTCAGACGCGATGGCAGTCCGAAGCGCGGCGCTCGCCGGGCTCGTGGTGGTAACCGCCGGACTCTACCAACTGACACCGCTCAAGCGCGCGTGCCTTGAGCGCTGCCGCGCGCTGGACGATTGTCTGGCAGGCGGGCAGACTCGGCGGGCGCCGCACGCGGTGCTCCAGGGCCTCCGCTACGCGGTCTCGTGCCTCGGCTGCTGCGCCGCCTTGATGAGCCTCTTGTTTGTCGGCGGCCTGATGAACGTGGCGTGGGCGGCGGCGATCGCGATCTGGGTGCTCGCCGAGAAGATCCCGCCCTGGGGCGGCCGCATCGCACGGCTCGGTGCGGTCGTCCTCATCGCCGGCGGAATCTCGGCGCTCGGCATCGCGCTGGTTCGCGGGTAAGACGTCCGGGGCCGCCGGCCCACGTTAGGCCGGTTCGATGACGGTGGGGAGCAGCATCTGTCGCTCCATCTGGACGAGCCCCAAATCCGAGAGCTTCCCGCGCTCGCCGGCCAGGCCGGTGGCGGCACACGCCACGACCTCGGCCGCGGCGTCGGCGGCCGGTGTCAGCGAATGAACCCCGCCGCGGGAAGCTCATCTTCACCACGCGTATGCTAGCCTACTGATCTGCGAATGCTCACTACGGTACGCGTACGTTCTGCTGCTGCCTGTCGCCCTTGAGATGCTCATCATACCAATCTATCGCGATCGACATGATCTGCGCGAAGACTTCTGGATTCGTGAACTTGAACGTGTCGTAGTGGGCACGCCCTTCCATAATGACCAATTTCTTTGGCTCTTTGGCTCGCTCATACATGCTCTGGGACTCTTCGGCCGGGACCGTCACGTCATCCCCCATGTGGATGAACAGCACCGCCCGGGGGCTGATCCGGTGAACAAGTGTCTCAGGCTTAAACTCGATCACGGCCTCGGCCGTTTCCAGCGGATACCCCTCGTAGCCCGATTTCTTGATGAAGGCATTCCACTGACGGTCCCTCGCCTCGGATGCGGCCCGATCCGGAATGTGGATCTCGTTGGGATGCACGACGGCCGACTTGCCCGTGAGGACCCGCTTACTCCGATCTTCTTCGAGCCGCTTGAGGAACTTCGTCCACTCCCATCTCGGCCTCTCGCCCTTCAGCCAGCGCTCACAATCCCCGATCCCCACGGTTCCGACGAAGCATTTGATCCTGCTGTCAATTGCGGCCGCGCTCACCCCGATACTGCAACCCCACGCGCTGCCAAAGACCCCGATCGTCTTGGGATCGATTTCATCGCGCGTCTGGAGGTAAGTGATCGCATTGCGCGCATCGTCAACTTCCTCCCAAGGGATCACGCGCCCCCTGGGCCCCTCGCTCTCTCCTATCCCGCGGGAATAGAAGGTGAGTACGCCATAGCCGGCCTCACTTAGCGCCTCGGGGATGCCCACCATTTGGACGTCGATCATGCCCGAAAAGCCATGACAACACACGATACCAGGCACCGGACCGGCAGACGTGCGTGGCGCATACCAGTACCCAGTCAGCCTATGCCCCGCGCTGTAGAAGTGTACCTCAGTCTTCTCCATCCCGTTCCTCCAATTCCGCAGCTACGGGCGTGCCAGCAGGAAACATCCGGTTTGCCCGTAACAGCTGTATCGAGGTCGGTAGCCGAACGATGAGGAACGACAGCGTTCAGCGGAACTATGCTGCGCGACCCTGGACATGGCGGAGGGTGGTTGATCGAGCGTCACGCGCTCGACCTCAGTCTGGTGACCGCGACCAGTGCGGCCGAGGTGGTCGAACCTAGCCACCGGATTCTTTCCTACCTGCCGAACTTGAGCTGGACGGTCTTGACCTCCTGGTACTCCTCCAGGCCCTTCCGCCCCTGTTCCCGTCCGATGCCACTGTCCTTATAACCGCCGTGGGGGAGATCTTCAAGACCTGAGTTATTGTAGCAGTTGACGAACATCTTCCCGGTGCGCACCGCCCTTGTGACCCTCAGGGCGGTCCCGATGGAGTTTGTCCACACCCCGCCGGCGAGACCATAGCGACTGCCGTTCGCGATGCGGATCGCTTCCTCCTCAGTGTCAAACGGGATGACCGCCAGGACCGGTCCAAACACCTCCTCCTGAGCAAGCCGCGACGAGTTGTCTATACCGTCGAAGATCGTCGGTGCAACGAAGAGGCTGTCCTCGAACATTGCCCCCGGGGGTCGATCCCCTCCAACGATCAGCCTGCCGTCACTCTTGCCGATCGCAATATACTGCTGAACGCGTTTGAACTGCTCCTCGTTCACGATCGGGCCCATGGTGGTCGTTCCCTTCGCCGGATCATCCAAGACCTGACGCCGCGTCTGCTCCACCAAGGCTCGGACGAAGCGGTCGTGGATGTCGCGCTGGACCAGGAGGCGGGTCGCAGCTGAGCACTGTTGACCACTGTTGTGGCAGAAGGCGTTCACAGATGTTGCCACTGCCTCCTCGAACGGTGCGTCGGCGAACACGATGTTTGCGGACTTCCCCCCGAGCTCCAGCGAAACGCGCTTGGTGGTAGAGGCGGCGGCCCGCATGACGGCGCGACCGGTGGTCGTCGATCCGGTAAAGGCGATCTTATCGACACTCGGTGATTGCGCGATCAGTTGACCCACGACCGCGCCCCGTTCGAGATCGCTCGTGACGACGTTGAGCACTCCTTCGGGCAGGCCCGCTTCGGCAAGATACTGCGCGAGCAGCAGGACCGGACCCGAACACAAGTGCGACGGTTTGATCACGACAGTACACCCGACCGCTAACGCCGGCGCGATCTTGACAACCGGGTTCAGCAGCGGAAAGTTCCAAGGCGTGATCAAACCCACCACGCCGACCGGCTCGAGAAGCACGAGGCCGAGGGCGTCGGGAACGCGATCGTTGATGGCCGCCCCCTCGAGGTCCAGGGCCGCACCCGCATAGAATTCCAAGGTCCTGACCGCCACGCCAAGCTCACCCAGAGCCACCGAGCGCGGCTTACCGGACTCAAAAATCATCCTCTCGGCCACGGTCACCGCGTTGTCGGAGAGGATCTGAGCCGCACGCATGAGGACCTCGAAGCGTCGTCGCGCCGCACTTCGCGGCCACAGCCCGTCATCAAAGGCGGCACGAGCAATGGCGACCGCGGCCCGAGCATCGGTCTCATCTCCATTGGCGAACACCGCCGCGATGGAGCCGTCGAACGGGTTTGGGCGCAAGAACGTTCCGCCCGAATGTGCCGGGCAACTTCGGCCGTTGAGCCAAAGCCGGAAGTCCGGCGACCGCGTTTCGACCCTGGATGACTTGGGTGCTGTTGGGCCGGCCATGATCTGCTCCCTCCTGAGTGTCGCCATCGACAACACGATCGAAAGACCGGTCAGCGAGTCAACAGCCAGTGGCTGTCTCTCTGGTGCCCACGCCTCCGGCGCCATGAGCGCCGTCAGCGAATCGCCCCTCGACGTCACCGGCGCTGCTCGCCGCTCGTGGTCGGTTACAGCAGGCCTTTTTCCGCAAACACTTCCTTGGCAATTCTCATCGCGTTGTGGGCGCCAGCCAAACCACCATAGATCAGCATCTGCGAAACGATCGAGACGATCTGCTCCTTGGTCACTCCAACGTGCAGTGCCCAACCCATATGGTTCTTGAGCTGCTCCTCTTTCCCCAGAACAATCAGCGCGCTGATCGTACACAGGCTGCGAGTTCGGATGTCAACCGCCGGGTCGCTCCACAACAGCCCCCATAGGAACTCATCCTTCATACGGTCGACGTCGGGCGCGAGCTCGGCCATCGGTCCCTGGCCCAGCGTCGCGGACTGACCTCGATATTCCTTGACCTTCGCCAGCGCAGCCGCATATCGGTCCTGTGTCACCGATCCATCCTCCCTTCTAAACTCCGAACGCTGCCCACCCGCGAAGCACGGGCGGAGCTACGCGTCGACAGTCCCGCGTGCAGTCCGCCTGATCCACCCCGCCCAGTCCCGAATCCCAGTCTCGAGATCGTATTTCGGTTCCCACCCCAGCTCCTCACGCGCCGCCGTCGTGTCGGCGACGTCGTCGCGAGGAGCACGCCCTGGACTCATTGATGTGTTCGAGGCCGCGCGGATCTCAACAGGGACGTCGGGGAATATCCGTCGCACGATATCAACGACTTCCTGATATCGGTATGTGGTCCCCATGCGAATGTTGTAGACTCGCTTCTTCAAGCCTTCTCTGAAGCACGCGAGTGCGACCGCCTCCGCGTCGTCCTTGAAGTAGATGAACTCGTGTCGACCCGCGTAGGTGAGCGAGGGGTCGTCGATCGTGACCGGCTTGCCCAACGCGGCCTCAAACACCAGCGGACGCAGCACGGTGCCGGTGAGCCCGCTCGGCGCCCCGGATGTCGGCCCGAAGCCGCCCGCAAGACGGATGGCGACGAAATCCACGCCATGGGCGTCGTGGTAGAACAGTCCCAAGTGTTCACCGGTCAGCTTGCTGAGCTCGTACATCGTCCTCGGTCGGTTGCTGAGTACCCGCATGGTGAAATCCTCGTCGAGAGTTTCCCCGTGTGTCGGCGGCATTGCTAGCTGATTCACTCCGCGCGTGCTTGCAAAGACAACCCGTCTAACACCGCTCAGCCGGGCCGCCTCGAGGACCGAGCCTGTGCCGAGGATATTCAAATGAATGCCGTCGTAGGGTTTGTCCTTCAGGTGCTTGGTCAGCACCCCGGCCAGATGGACAATTCGGTCGACTTTCTCCGTCTCGATCGTCGCGACCAGGCAACGCAGATCGTTGACATCGCCGACAACGACGTTCGTTCGATCTACATCAAATATCGTCCGCAGGAAATCGATCCGCGGGTTCAGATCATACAGGACCAGGCGCTCTCCCATCTCCTGCAGCTTCCATGCGACGTGCGCGCCGACCGCGCCCACGCCTGTGATCATCGTCGTCATTCGCCGGCCTCCGGCTCCGCGATCACACGGTTGCGGAGCTCGCCGACCTTCTCCACCGCGCACTCCATCAAGTCCCCCACTCGCAGGTACGGGTATTTCCCGCCGAGCGCGACCCCGGCGGGCGTGCCCGTCGCGATGACGTCGCCCGGCTCCAGGGTTCCCCATGACCACCGCTCGATCATCGCCGGGATGTCGTGGATCAAGCTAGATGTGTTCGAGTGCTGACGCAGTTCTCCGTTGATGGACAGCCGAACGTCCAGGTGCATCGGATCCTCGATCTCATCCTTCAACACGATCCACGGTCCCATGGGCGAGAGAGTATCCATGTTCTTCGCGATCATGTGGTTGCCGTACTTCGATTCCGCCGCCTGGATGTCGCGCGCGCTGACGTCGTTGAGAATAGTGTAGCCAGCCACGTAGTCGTAGGCGCGCGCCTTGCTAATGTAGCGCCCGGGCTTCCCGATCACGACGGCGAGCTCGACTTCGTAGTCGAGCTGCGCCGTCACGTGGGGTAGCATAACGGGATCGTCGGGGCCGATCACGGCCGAGGAGACCTTCACAAACCCCCGCGGAAATGGCTGGATCTCGACGGCTTGCCCCGCGGCAGCGCCCTCTTGAGCGTGATCCAGATAGTTCTTTCCCGCGCCTAGGATCTTTCCAGGGCGCGAGATCGGAGCCAGCAGCCTCACCTCGTGGAGCTCGTACCGGAGCCGCTCTCCCGAGATGCCCGTGGCGTCGGCTGGCGACTCTCGTACGAATTGAATCGTGCGCCTCACCGCGTCGATCGCCCGCTGCCCGCCCTGGAGAAACCCGATCATATCGCGCGGGACTCGCGCATCTGCCAGCGCGTACGCCCGCAGTTCGCCGTCGACATTTCGCAGGTAGCGAGCGTAGGCGTAGTTGAGGTCGATGAGCGTGCCGTCGAGCACCGCGCCGATGCCAGCGTTGGGCGACTGCGCGTCGCGCGGCATGTACGTCGCGAGTTTCATCGGCGGCCTCTCCTTCCCGGCACGCACGTGCCCTCTGGGGGAATCGACATCCGCGGCGGCCGGGCGGCGCCGCTACTCCTCCCAGACGACGGCGCGAGTCGGCGCCGCCTCCGACGGTGAGATCCGCAGAGGAAAGCCATAGAGGGTAACCTCCTTCTTCGTGATCTGGTCGAGGCGGTCGGCGTTGGTCATGACGAGGATGCCCGCACTCAACACCTTCCGCTTGAACGCGTCCAGTTCTCCGATCCGCAGCTCCGCCGTGATCGGGTCGCACAAGCAGTCGACGACGACCATCTTCACGCGCATATCAATGCACCACTGTGCGGCGTCTGGGTGGAGAAACGGCGAATCGCTGAAAAAATCGGGTTCGGTGTATCGGCTGTTCCAGCCGGTCCGCACGATGAGGATATCCCCCGCCCGCACCGCGCGGCCCACCGCGGCGTCCAGATCTGCCGCCGTGATGACCCCGCGCGGCGCTTTGTGACGCATCTCGGCGACCACCGCGCGTCCGACGAACGTCTCGATCGGGAACTGGTCGACGCGCTTCCCGCCGACGACGAGATGTTCGGGGCAGTCAATATGCGTGCCCGCATGCAGGCGCGTGTTGATGCGGCGCACGGTCTTGCGCTTCTCCGGGTCGTCGGCCGGTGTGATGTCGTACGTGATTCGGAACTCTTCCCCGGGCCTGGAGTGATTGGAGCGCAGCCCGTCGGTGAGCGCCATGCTGATGTCGATCCATCGCCCCACGATTCACCCTCTTCTCGCTGGCGCGCGCGGATCAGTACTCGCCGTACTCTCCGGTCTGTAGCCACCGCACCCAGTCGGCGACGCCGCGCTCGATGCCCCAGTGCGGGTCGAAACCAAAGTCTTCCCGCGCCCTCGAGATATCCTGAAGCGGCATCACGGCGGGGTAGACCGTCAGGTCCAGCTCCCGACCGCCTTCAACGACACCCTCCCACGGCCCCGGACCCACCTCGATGCGCAAATGTGGGAAGACCTTCTGGACGGCGTCGAACACCTGAGTCATCGTCACGCCCTGTCCGCGCGCCAAGTTGTACACGTAGTGCGGCGGCCGGGACTTCATCTCGTAGAGCTGCACAACGCCGGTCGCGAGATCCTTGACGTACGTGTAGTCGAAGATCGCTGCCCCGCCTGTTTTTCGCACCACATCCTTGCCTGCAACCGCGTCGTATACCACGTCGTACAGCGGCTGGACTCTATACGACGTACCCGGTCCGTAGCCGTTCCGAGGCCGGACCGCCGTGGTATTCAGCTTGTGCAGCTGCCGATACGTGTACACGAGCTGCTCGCTGACCAGCTTGCTCACCGGATAGATCCCTACGAGCGGAAGGCTCACGTCCTCCTCCGCGCGCAACGTCGTGACGTCCTTCGCGCGCCCCATCACCCCGGCGGCGCTGGCGACGATCACCGGGCCCAACCCCAGGATGCGCGCTACCTCCAGCACCGTGGTTGTTCCGATGACGTTCACGCTGAGCGCCTCGATCGGCCGGAGGTTATTCATGTGCGGCGGCAGCATGCCGGCCAAATGGATGATCCCCGTCACGCGGTGACTCCTGACGACATCCATCAGTCGTCCCATCTCAGTCACGCTGCCGACTTCCGCCGTCAGGCGATGGCCAAAGCCGTCCAGCACTTTGTTGCCGGGGCGCAGGGGGCTCACATCGTAGACGACGACCTCGTGCCCCCTAGTGAGAAGCAACCTCGCCACGCCGCTGCCAATCCCTCCGGTTCCGCCCGTCACAAGCACGCTCATCCTGATCCTCTCCTATCTCTTGACGTTCCGCCCCGTGTGCGCGTCCGTCGGTCCAGCGGAACACGCATGCTACCGCACCCTCAGGCCGGCCACCGTGGGAAGAAAGAGCGAGAGCTGCGGGGCCAACAGAACCGCCAGCAGCCCCGCGCACAGCACCAACAGATATGGCAGAATCGCTTTGCCCACCGCTTCGACGGATGTGTCGCCGACCACGCACGCGGTGTACAAGCCGATCCCGACAGGGGGCGTGTGCGCGCCGATGCCCATGGCGATGATTGCCGCGATCCCATACTGGAGCGGGTTGATGCCGAGCTTCGCCGCCATCGGCATCAAGATCGGCACGAACAGCAGGAGCGCCGGCAGTCCCTCCAGCACGGCTCCCGCGACAAGCAGCACCACCATGGACACGAGAAAGAAGAGCCAGTCGGGTCCGAAATCGATCGCGCCCACGGTGTTCAGTACACCCGAAAATCCCACGGCGTTCGAGACCGCGCTGGCCGCGGCCACGACCAGAAGGATCGCTCCGCACAAAGAACTCGTCGTGACCAACGCACGCGTCGCGGCGCGCCAGTTCAAACTGCGATAGGCGGCCGTTGCAAGGACCACCATGAACAACACCACCAGCGCCGACGCTTCGGTGGGTGTGCTCATGCCGGTGACGATGCTTCCGACGAGAAACGCGATGCCCGCCACGATGGGGAGTACGCCGGCCACCCCCCGCCACCAGGCGAGGGGCGTCCGGTCCGTGATCACGGACGGTTTGCCCGCAGGAGCCGGACGGAGTGAAACGACGAGCGCCAAGGCCGCCGCCATGACCGCGGCCGGCAGCAACCCGCCCAGGAACAGCGCGCCAACCGAGAGGGTTGTGATCGATCCGAGGACAAGCAGGGCGATGCTCGGAGGAATCGTCTCGCCCATCGCGGCCGAGGCCGCCAGCACGGCCGCGCTGTCTGCCCGTCGATATCCGCGTTCGTCGCAGATGGCCAGCAGTGCACGACCGACCGCCGCGATATCCGCACTCTTCGAGCCGGACAGTCCGGAGAACACGTACATCGTCGCGATGATAGCGTACATCGCACTGTGTCGCACCACGCCCAGGAGCGCGCTGACCACGCTCGCAAGCCGCGCCGCCAGCTGCGCTTCATCCATCAGATACGCGAGAAGAAAAAAGCACGGCAACGCGATGAGGACAAAATTCCCCACACCGCTGTGCATCGCCAGCGGTGCCGCCACGAGCGGCGCCGTGCCGGAAAGGTAAAAGTAGATTAGCGCGGCGCCCGCGAAGACGAAGGCGACGGGGACTCCCAGGCACAGCGCGCTCGTACCCAGCACTGCTGCCATAGGCCCGCTCACACCGAACATCCGCCACACCGCCGGGAAGAGATGCGTCACGAGCACGATGGCGGCGGCGACGCCCACCACCGGCGCGCCGGAGAGGACGCCAACTCGCCGCGGCAACTGCCAGATCCGGGCAAGCGCGATGCACGCAACGATCAGCAGACCGAGCGGAAGCGGCAGCACCGCCCAGGTTTCGGAAATCTGGAGGACCGGCATCGTCTGAATCCAGTCGACCTGAAGCAGCCGCAGGGAGCTCGCCGCGATGCACACCGCGGTGCACAGCACGATCCACTCCGCGGCGCCGTCCACCACCATCTGCGCCCCTTTAGGGAGCCGCTGGATATGCGCCGAAAGCCGCAGGTGCTGCCCGCGATCGTATGCGAGGGCACCCCCCATGAACGTCACCACATAGACGCACAGCGCGATCGCGTCTTGATACCATGTCGCGGATACGGCGAAGACGTTGCGGGCGGCGACCTCGACGAGGACGATCACGGGGGTGGTGGCCACGGCGATCGCCACCACCCCGGTCAATGCGGCGTGCGCCCATAACAGTGGAGCCACGCCTGTGACACGGCGCGCGTCAGGGAGACCGGCGCCGTCCCGCATCCGAAGCACACCCTCTCGCAGACTCACTTCGGACTGTTCAGCTTCGCCGCGAGGGTCAAAAGACGGTGCGCCATCGGGTATTCGGCCTCTTTCTTAACCATCTCCGTGGACACCACTTTCTTCCAGGGCGCAAAATCGTGAATGGCGATGATATGCACTCCATCGTTCGCGAGAATCTGCTGCTGGTCCATCTCGCTCTTCACCGCCGAGGCGACCTGGTCGCGAATCATCTCCCGGCCGGCCTGCATCATGCCGTCTTGCTGCTGTTTAGTCAACTTCTGCCACTGGCCCTGGGAGATAAAGATCGGCAGCCAGATCATGGATTGTTGATAGAGCGTGAAGTACTTCGCCACCTCGTAGAACTTCAGGGAGATCGTCTGGCTGATCGACAGATTTGCCCCATCGACGGTATGGGTCAGCAACGCCTGGTACAGCTCCGTGTTGCTCAGTAGTACCACGTTCGCACCGTAGGTCTTCAAGAAATCCGTGGACGCGCCCGCGGCATTTCGAATCTTCAAGCCCCGAAGATCGTCAGGGGAGCTGACCGGCTTCGTGCTCAGCAGCTGCTTCCATGTGTACGGGAAGGCCGCGATAAAGACCACACCGTACTGGCCGAACGCCTGGCTGTAGGCGCTGTTGATCGCATCGTTCGTGGCAATCGCGGCCGCCTGCTGCCAACTCGTGACGACGTACGGCCACTCCAACGCGTCCGCCCCCGGAATGAGCTTCGTCCAAAACTCCACGGACGCGAGCCCCATGTCGACGGTCCCGGTGCGGAGCGCAGAGACGATCGTGGTCTCGTTCGCCAACTGGGAGTTCGGGTACACTGTCACCTGGACCTCGCCGTTGGTGTCTGTCGCCACCAGACGCGCGAAATTGTTGAGGGTCGCGGTCCCGGCGTCGGTACTCGACAGCACATCGGCCAGTTTGAGGCTGACCCCGGGAGCGGCCCCGTAAGCCCCACCCGCAAACGCAAGCACCCCTCCGAGGGCCAAGGCAACGAGTCGTTGTGCGATGCGAAGCAACATCGGATCTCGCCTCCCTCCAACTGGAGCCTGAGTCCGGTCCGTTGAGCGCTTCCGCATGGTCGTGCCCATCTAGGCCGTGTCGCCGAAGGATTCTGAAGCCTCAAGGATTGCGACAACTCGGGCCGGGCCTGCATCCGATCCATCGAAGACGACGGGGAACGCCGCGGCGGCACAGCGACGGCCGCGGATGGCGGCAAGATTCGCCAACCCGTGAATGGCGGGAATCCCGGCCCCAAGGATGATCCGCAACGTCTCATGGCGAAAACCCGGAGGCCGAACAGCGCGCGGCACGTCTAGGCTCGACGCATCAATACCAACGGCGCGCACTTGCCGGTGCACGAGCCACCGTGCGGCTTCTTGATCCACGTAGGGATGATGGTCTCTGTATCTCGGCGTGCCGGCGTACGCGGACCACCCGGTCTCGAGGAAGACCATGTCTCCGGCACGGATGGTGCCGTCTCGGTCCAGGTCTTGCACGGTGATCGGCGCATCGTCGCCCTTCCGTACGTCGAGAGCCACGGCGGGCCCGAAGAAGAGCTCGAGATTGAGGTTCGCGATCGTGCCGCCTCCGGGAATCACATGCCGCGGTGCGTCGATGTGGGTTCCGGCATGGTTGCCGAGAATGATCTCCATTCCGTTAATCCCGTCGCGGGTCACCGAGCGTACTTCACGGATGCGCACGGCCACCTCGGGGGCCTCGTCAGCGACGCCGCTCATCATGCCCGACCGAAACACCTGGGACAGATCGATCAGTCTCATGGGCGCACCCATGGGGGCGTGTGAGTGTGGGTGTTCGCAACACCGCTCCACTCCGGGACGTCCGGGCCCTCAGGCGCGGTGACCGGGATGACACCATCCGGAATGAGTAGACGCCGCGCGGTCAGCGCCGCTTTGGCAACCGACGTTGCCACGTCGATCCGCGCTGTCCCCTTGTGCTGATGAATGGGGAAGGCAACGCTGAGGGCTGTATGGATACCCGCCACATTCCCAACGTATGAACCGATCCCCACCATGCCGGCAGCACCCTCCTCATTCGAGACTGAGTAGCCGAGTTTGGCCGTACGCACCAAATCTGTGCGGAGCGCCGCCGGATCTCGATAGGTGCGGGGCCCGACCGCCGGCAACAACCCCGCGCGATCAAGCATGGTGGTAATCAGCGTGTCCCTCACACCAACCGGCAATGCGGCCAGTATCGCCTTGCCCATTGCTGATGCGTGGACGTACTGAATGTCGCCCGGCCGTGCAACGACGCGCAGGCGGTGGGGTCCGGGATTGACCGTGAGGAAGACGACCCGGTTCCCTTGAAGCATCCCAAACTGAGCAGTGCTCGACGCTTGCCCCGAGAGATCGCGAATGACATGTTGCACGGCGCGCGCCAGCGCTGCCCCGGAGAACCGACACCCCACGGCATACGCGGTCGGGCCCACATAGTAGCAGCCACGGTCTACGTCCGCAGTGACAAAGCCCAGATCGCGTAGGGTCGCAAAGAGACGAGAGACTGTCGATTTATTGACACGAAGCTTTCGTGCCGCCTCGGTCACACGAAGCCCGCTCTCCACATCCAATTCGAGGAACAGACTCAGCGCCTTCGCGGCCCGGTAGACGGATTCCAACCGTCTTGTTAGGCGTTGCCTCTTCGGCAACAATGTTGCCGTCATGGAGCAACAATCTTCGCGTCGATCAATGAAGATCCTTCCGCAAGGGGGCTTCCCTTTGGAACGGGGATTCCCGCGTATGGAGTGAAGTACGTCGAAACGGGTGTCGTCGGTGTGTCAGCACCCTGCGCCGGCGCCAGGCGCACAGAGCCCGGCAGGGTCACAAGCCAGCACTACGCGGGGTCTGGCAAGGTCATTCAGGCCGGTTCGCAGGAACACGCAGCGGGACGGTGCAGGTCTTCAACCTACCTCGTCCCCACGCCAGCCCTCTGCCCCATTGACGACATCTGCTCGGAACGGCTTGATACGTAGGGGTTCGTGAGTATGAATCTCATCGCCAGGGAGTTCATCCGTCGAAACCATCCAAGCCGATGCCCGATGGCGCGTCCATCCGGGCGCACGGGCCACCTCCCGAGGAGGCGTAGCGTTCCAACCTCATGTGTCACGCATGTCCTGCGCGTTTAGACCTAGGTATCGTCCTCGCCCCATCCACGCTGAAGATGGACATGCATCCCGTCGCGCACCTCGATCATGCACGCCCTGCGGCCGGGCTGCCCGTCAATCACAACCAGGCAGTCAAAACAGACACCCATGCCGCAAAACAGTCCCCGCGGCTCGCGGCGGTGAGCCGTGCGTCGAAACGCGATGTGCCCCTCCGCCATCAGCGCCGCTGCAACAGATTCTCCCAGATAGGCCGTCAAGGGGTGGTCATCCAGGAAGATCGTGACCTGTTGACCGCGTTGCACACCGTTCTTCAAGCGCAGGTTCGTCTCACCGTTACCAGGCGAATGCATCACGGCTGTCCTTTCGTTGCGCGTCGCGACCCCGGCGGCGTGAATGCCAGGTGCTGATGAGCGCCCGCGTGAACCGCCGGAGCCGCCCCGTATTCACGCGTCGTCTGCGGCCGTCCAATGGATCCCGTTCCGGACGACACGTCGTGACACTCCCGAAACATCGTCCGCAACAGCGGGCCGATCGGCGGTCCGCCAACGCGTCGCACCCGCTCCGTGTTGGTCAATTCGATTCTGGCTTGCGGCGCCGAGCTCCTAGGTAGAGCCGGACCATCTCAGGATCCTCCAACAGGCGCGCGCTCGGGCCGTCAATTTGATTGCGACCTTGATCCAGCACGTAGCCGTAGTGGGCGATCGCGAGACACTGGCGAGCCTTCTGCTCGACGATGAGCAGGCTCACGCCTCCCTGATTGATCCCTTGCACCTGCGCGAACACGTCGTCAACCACGCTGGGCGCGAGCCCTGCCGACGGCTCGTCAAGGATCAGCAACTCGGGCTCCGACATCAAGGCACGCGCGATCCCGAGCGTCTGCCGCTGGCCGCCGGATAAGGTCGCCGCCCGTCGCCCTAAGAGCACCCGCAACAACGGAAGAACTCCAAGGACGTGCTCGATCCGCTGGGCTGTCCGTTTCCGGTCGTGGATGCTCCCGATTTCCAGGTTCTCGTAGACCGACAGGTCGGGAAACGTATTGGCAAGTTGGGGCACCAGGTTCACGCCGCGCGCAGTGACCTCGTGCGGCTTGAGGCGGATCAGGTCGACAACCTGCTGCCCTCGGGGTCGGAACAGAATCGTCCCGGTCCGCTTGACGTGTAGACCGTAAATCGCCTTGAGCAGAGTCGACTTGCCGGACCCGTTGGGGCCCAACAATGCGACAATGGACCCGCGAGGGACGTCGAGCGATACCCCCTTCACGATATCTTCGTCACCATAGCGCGCCCGGACGTCCGCAACGCTAAGAATGCAATCCGGCGATCCCGTCGCGCCTGCGCCCGGGGGGTCCATGGGGATCACCGGGGCGCCGTGCCGGCGCTGCCAAGATAGGATGCGATGACCTGCTCATTCGCCTGGATCTGCCGGGGCGTTCCCGACGCGATCACCCGACCTTGGTCCATCGCAACGACCCAATCGCAGATCGACATCACCGCCTCCATGTCATGTTCGATGATCAGGATTGTCATGCCTCGATGATTGCGCAGCATCGTCACATGGTCGAGGAGCTGGTCTGCCAGCGCGGGCGCCACCCCGGCGAGCGGCTCGTCCAGCAGCAGCACGCGGGGGGCCGCCATGAGCGCCCGGCCGAGCTCGAGCAACTTGCGCTGGCCGCCCGAGAGGGTCCCCGCATACGCCGGCGCGAGATGGGTCAGCCGCAGGAGCTCGAGCACCGCCAGGGCTTCCGCGCGCACTTCGCGTTCCCGCCGGGACGCCGACCCATGTAGCCACGCGAGCGCCAGGCGTTCCCCCGGCTGATTGACGCCGCCGAGCATGAGGTTCTCGAGGACCGACATCCGAGTCAGAATCCGGGGGGCCTGGAACGTGCGGACCACGCCGGCCTGGGCCACCCGATGGGGCGGCAGCGAATCCAGGCGGCGTCCGCGAAACGTGACCGCCCCAGCATCTGCACGAAGAAATCCGGAGATGATGTTGAACGCCGTCGTCTTCCCGGCGCCGTTGGGGCCGATCAACCCGGTGATCGATCCCTCCTGCACCGTGAAGCTCGCGCCGTCAACGGCGCGGACGCCGCCGAACCGGCGCGCAATGCCGTCCACAACCAAGGCTGGCCCCGTCATTTCTCGAGCACAAGCTCTTCGCGCTTGCCGAACATGCCTTCCGGCCGCACCGCCATGAGCACCACCAACACCACGCCCACGATGAGGAGCCGGAGATACGCGCGCTCGCCGGAGTCCACCAGCGAGAGCGGGAAGAAGCCGAGGAACCGCGTCCCAGAATACAGCACGCCGAACAACACCGCCCCGATCGGGATCGCCCAAATGCGGTTCATTCCGCCCAGGATCAGGATCAGGTACGCATAGAAGGTCAAGGTCGGCTGAAAGTCATCGGGGGAGAATACCCCAATTTCCAGCGCCCAGAGGACACCTGCCAATCCGCCGAGGATCCCTCCGAGGACGAGGGCCTGCAGCTTGTACGCATCCACGTTCTTGCCGAGCGACGCGGCTGCTTCTTCGTCCTCGCGAATCGACTTCATCACCCGGCCCCACGGCGATTTCTCGAGCCGCCGGAACAGCACCAACAAGAGTGCCAGCGTCGCCCAGACTACACAGAACATGCTGAAATCGGTGGTGGCGACACCGCCCACCACGCGGCGGAGCATCGCGGTGATGCCTTCGATGAACGGTTGCCACGAGCCGGTGTAGGTCGCGAAGTGGGTGGGGCCGAGCATTCCGACGGAACCGACCGCGCCGCCGGTGAGGCTCAGGTTGGTGGAAAGATATCGAATCATTTCACTGCCCGCGACGGTCGCAATCGCTAGGTAGTTCGCACGCAACCGAACCGACGGGATACCGAGCAGGAGTCCCAAGGCGACGGCAGCGGCGATCCCCAGCGCCCCGGCCCACACGAGGGCGACGTCGGCGCGGATCACGAGGAGCGCCATCGTATAGGCGGCGAGCGCCATGAAGGCCACATGACCAAAATTCGGCAATCCGGCCATCGAGAACTGCACGTAGAGCGCCAGCGCAAGCAGCCCATAGATCCCGGCCACCACGCCGACGAACACCCAGAATGCCGGATTCAAGGCGTCCATCACAACCTCCCTACAGGACCCGCGCCTTGCCGAGGAGCCCCTGCGGTCGAAACATCAAGAGCAGGATCAAGACGACAAACCCGACGACGGGCTGGTACTGTGTCGGCACACCGCCGAAGAGCGGCGGCCACGTGGAGACCTCCATCACGAGGCCGAGGACGAGCCCGCCGAGCAACGCACCGAACGCATTGCCGATGCCGCCGAGCACGACCACGGTCAGGATCAGGAACAGCACGTTGAACCCGAGGTTCGGATCGAAGGTACCCTGGACCAGCGCCAGCATCGCCCCGCCGAGCCCGGCGAGCGCCCCGGCGACGATCCACACATACAGTCCAATGCCGTCCGTATCGATGCCGGCGATTTCTGCCAAATCGCGGTTGTCGGCCACAGCCCGCATGGTCTTGCCGAGTGTGGTCCACGCCAGCATCGCCGCGATCGCGGGCACGGCGACCAATGCGGCCACCCCGGTCCACAGCTCCGCCGGGGCGACGCGGATGAAGCGAAGATCGATCACGGCGGTCTGATTGAAGGCGTACTGCCGGGGCTGCGACCCCGCCACCATGAACAGCGCGTTCCGCAGCACCAACCCCAACCCGACGGTAATGAGCGACAGTGCGACCAAGCCACGACCGCGGAGCGGCCTCAAGAGCACGAAATGCAGCCCGACGGCGAGTGCCGCGGTCGCCACCGCCGCGCCGATCGCCGCGACGACAAGGTTCAAGGACCAGGTCACGTCCAGGAGGAACGCGACGTAGGCGCCCAGGGTCATGTAGTCGCCGTGGGCAAAATTGGCGACACGCTGTATGCCCCAGACCAGCGTCGCGCCGAGGCCCGCCAACGCCAGAATCGCCCCTTCGACGAGCCCGTTGTAGATGAGTTGGAGGAGCAGACTTCCCATGTGCGATTCGTTCACCATGCCGCGGCCCTAGGCACTGCCGGCAGGGGACTCGATGTATCGTCCCGGGGCAAAGGCCGTGCCAGCGGCACTGTGCGCGCCCGTCGGCTGTCTCAGCAGATCGGCCATGCGCTGGGCGCACGTCAGGCCCAGCGTGAACCCAAGGCCGGCGAACAACACGTAGAAGCCCGGCGCAGGAGCATACTCACCGATAATGGGACGCCAGTCAGGGGTGTTGGCGCCCAGGCCGGCCCACGTTCGGAGCACGCGCAGCCGCGCGATCCGCGGGAGGACCGCGACAGCGGCCCCCATGTTCCCGGCCAAACTCTCGACGGTCGTACCCTTCCAATTGCCCGTAGCTGCATACTCCCCCGGCCAACCCCCGCCGACGATGTACGTGCCGCTCTCCGTTTGTTTGAGCGTAAGTCGCCGCCCGATGTGCTGGATGAGCAGATCAAGTTCCGGACGCTGCGCCTCGGTCACGTTCATGCTGAGCACGTTCGGGCCGATCGGGAGATCCATCCCCACCATCTTCGCAACCCGTCCCGTCCACGGCCCCGCCGCCACGACCACCCGTTGGGCCCGGACTTGACGCTTGGTGGTATCGAGGAGGAAGTCGTTGACCCCGCGGATCGTGATCGCCAGGACCTCATGATGCGTCGCCACGCATGCCCCATAGTCCATCGCGCGGCGCGCCAACGCCGGCGTGACGAGCAGCGCGTTGGCCAGCCCGTCGTCCGGACAATAATCGGCGGCGATCACCGATTGCGCAAGCAGGGGACACATGGCGCGGGCTTCGTCACCACTGATCAGCGTCGTGTCGAGTCCCTCGGCGCGTTCAACGGCCACCTTCTTCTGCAAGATGCGCAGTTCGTCTTCGGTCTCGGCGAGGAACAGGCCGCCGTGCATCCGGACGCCAACCTGAATCCCGGCCTCGGATTCGAGTCCGCGCCAGGCCTTCGCGGCGTCGATGTGCAGCCGGACCAACGGCCTGAACCTCTCCAGCCACGCCTCGTCCATTCCCGGCGGGCGCAGCAATTGGATATGCAAGCTGCCAGCATTGGTTCCCGATGCTTCACGGTTCAATTCCCCGCGTTCGAGGAGCATCGTGTCGACGCCCGCCTTCGCGAGTTTGAACGCCAGCGCGCAGCCAAGAAGGCCGCCACCGATAATGGCGACATCCGTCTCCACCGATCCGTCAGGGAGACCGCGCGCGCAGGCCTTGTCCATCAGGGCTCCAAGCTCACGATCGGACGCCGGCGTTCCGGCATCTCGGCGGCCACTGCGGCGATCGGGAGCGGCTTCACGGGCGGCCGGACGGATGACGGGGAGACCGCGCCGATCGGGAGGCCGGACGCCGCGGCGACTTCGGCGGCGACCTGGCGCCCACATACGCGACCCTGACAGAACCCCATCCCCGCGCGAGTGAACGCCTTCACGCCGTGTGCATCTGGCGGACACTGCCTCAGCGCCGTCCGAATCTCGCCGAGTGTGACTTCCTCGCACCGGCAGATCACGGTGCTCTCGTCCGCCAAATCGTACAGGCCTGTGCCCACCGGGTACATCGCATCGAGGGCAGCGCGGAACCGCCGCTGACGGCGCAGCTTCCGACGCGCGCGCTCCGCCAACGCCGTCGCCCGGGCGACGCTCAGGTGAGTGGTGTCCACAGCCGCAGCGAGGCCGGCCACATATCCCTCGTCGACGGCGGTCGCCGCCCCGGAGATGCCGGCGCAATCGCCGGCGACCAGGACGCCAGGCACGGAGGATCGCATCCACTCGTCACGCCACGGCACCCATCCGCCGTGCTGTTCATCATAGTTGTGCGCACACCCACAGAGCCTCGTCAGCTCATTGGACGGGCACAAACCGTACCCAAGACAGATCGCGTCCACGTCAAGAACGTCCTCGGACCCCGGGATGACGTGCCAGCGCTCGTCCACGTTCGCGATGACGGCGCGCTCGACCCGGTCCCGCCCTTCGGCACGAGACACGATCGTCGACCACCGGACCGGGATTCTGTGGGTCTTCAGCGCAGTGAGATAGGCCAACCCATCGCGCAGACTCGCCGCATTGCCCGGGCTTGCCCATAACAGGCGCCAGATCGCCGCGACAGTCGGGCGTCTGCAGGCTTCGGTCAGCATGATCACGTTCGCGCCGTAGTGCTTGAGTTCGGCGGCAAATGACAGCGACAATGGCCCCGACCCGGCCATGAGGATTCGATGCCCCGGCGCCACACGAAACACTTTGGCCAGCGACTGCCCGCCCCCGGCCGTGATCACACCCGGAAGTGTCCATCCTGGGAACGGCACGGGCCGGTCGTACGCCCCCGCGGCAATAATGATCGTGAGCGCCTCAATTCGGTGCACCTCTTCCTCGCCGCGGCAGACGAAGACCTCCCGCCCCCAGATCCCCCAGACGACGGTATCGGTGAGCACCTCAACCGCGCTCGCCAACACCGCGGCGATCATGTCGCGCCCTCTCCGGTACTGAGCCCCTTGCCCGGTTTCGTCCGTGACCTGGAACGCGGGGTTGAACTGTTTGTAGACTTGTCCGCCGAGAGCCGATCGCTCGTCGACCAGCGTCACCTGGGCCCCGCATTGGGACGCCGCGAGCGCAGCCGCCATGCCGGCCGGGCCACCGCCGATGACGACCACGTCGCGCTGGGTCGATCGGACGTGGGTCGGCACGCGGGGCGCACTCGGCCTGTCCGGTGTCATGCTGCGCGGGATGTCGATCTTGCCTCTGCGCCCCGCGCCGAACAGCGCGCACTTCGCTCGCGCCGCTCACCACACGCCGATCGGGCGCCGACCCCGGGCGCACGGCGTCGTCGCCTCGTCTCGATGGGGACGAAGAACTGAAGCACCTCGCGATCCTGGTCCGTAGGAAACACTAGGGCCGGCGCGTCTTGACGATAAGCTCCTTCACAACCCGGCTTGTCCCATCGGGCTGGATTTCGAAGATTTGAAACGCAGGGGCCCCGGTCGCTCCGTTGCTCAAGAAGTTCAGCGGGCCCGACACGCCCTCATACTGTACCTTCTCACCTCTCAAAATTGCGGCGATCGCCTTATCGAGCTGGAGGAATGTGAACTTCGTCCCTGGCGGGTTCGTCAGCGGAACGATGTACTGAGCGAACTTCGCGGGATCTGCGGATTTGGCCTGAACAGCGGCCAGGAACGAGACAATCACGCTGTCAAACGCCTCGGCGGTCCATCCTTGGAACCCGCCACCGCCGCTTGCGGTCTGTTCGTAGTACGCCTGGTATTGGGGGAGTGTGCTGCCCCCGCCCACATACGGTTTCGCGACACGCATCCCCGGGACTGACGTCTGCCCCTGGGACTTGCAATCGGACAAGGTGTCGCCGCCGAAGGTTTTGTCCGGCCGCCATTTGCCGGTCCGCTGCAGCGGATCGACCAGTTTGGGCAGATTGCTGCAGAAGTCGATAATCAGCCACCCCGCGGGAGACCCTTGCACGAGCTGCTGCGCGGCGGTGTCCAACGTCGGCTGCGTCTCGTTGTACAGAATGTACTGGGGAATCGTCCCCCCGCTTGCCGTCCATGCGGTTTTGAAGTCGGCGGCGAGGCCGGCACCGTAGGCATCATTTTCCGCGGCGACGTTCACGGCCGCTCTCTTGCCAAAGGCCGCGGCCATGATTTGCGAGAGCACGACGCCCTCGAGCGCATTCGAGGCAGGCGGCTGATACAACAGCGGAGGAATCCCTTTCGGGTTGATATCGGGCAGCGAGGTAGCCGTACCTCCGGTGAACTCGACGACGTGGTTGGGAATCGTGACGGACGTCGCCACCGCCGCGGTAACCGCGCTCAAAATGTCGCCCATCACGACGTTGGCGTGATCGATGAAGACAAGTTTCCGCGCCCCCTCCACCCCCGAGGCGGCCTGGCTCTGGCTGTCTTGGGAGTCGATGAGTTGGGCCTTCACGTGGCTCGAGAGACCCATCTCTTTGAGCGCCTTGTTCACGTACGCCACGCCTACGGCGGTCGCCTGATTCCAGAGCTGGCCCGACGCTCCACTGGGGCCGGTGAGTGCAACCAGCACACCGTACTTTACGGTGAGATCCAGATCTGACCCGGGGCTCTGCGCCACGCCAACGCCGGAGGCCATGAGCAGCAAGACCGCCGCGAGTGCCACGCCTCGCCTCATCAACGACCGTCACCATCCCTTCGCAGATCCAGAGAAAACACCGCGTTCCGCCGAGTTGCTTCGGCGATCACGGTTCGCCGGTTCTTTTGTGGAGTCCTTCAGACGGCTCGCGCAACATGCGGATGCGCTGCCGGCGCTCATTCCGATGAATCCGTCTCGCGACAACGCCGGGCAAGCGGTCCGGCGCACCTCGCACGACGACCACGGTGATGCACTAGGCCAAGAGTTTTCAGGGACGTGACCCGCACCACACCCCTCTCGAATTCGATTCGCCGATGAGAGGGTTTCAGGCCGGACGGTGGGGAATCTCTTTGCACTGCGTGGTGCGCTCGGCAGCGTCGACCGGCGGGCGTGCAGGGTGGGCATGGGCTCGGTGTGAGGAGGGAGAAATTCGATGTTGGACATGGACGCGGTGAAGGCACAGTTGAACGGACCGGCCGCATTGGTGTCGACGATCTTCAAGGACGACTACTCCCTCGACACGCAGGCCATCGAGCGGAACGTGCGATTCATGGCCGAGCATGGGCTTGGGAAGCGATCCGGATTCCTCATCGCGCCGTGCGGCGACGGAGAGTATACCGCGCTGTCACCCGAGGAGCACACGGCCGTCGTCACCGCCGCGGTGCGCGGCGCCGACGGCACCATTCCGGTCGTGGCGGGTGTTGCCGCGACCGACTATCGGCTAGCCGCGACGCTCGCCCAGCGAGCCCGCGCTGCCGGCGCGGTCGGCATCATGTGCCCCCCGCCCTTCTACTACCCCCTCAACGAAGACGCGATCGTCGATTGGTACGACCGCCTGGCCAAGAGCGTCGATATCGGGATCATGGTGTACGATCAGTCCTGGCGCGGACAGTTCATCAACGCCTGCATCACCGTTCGCTGCATGGAGCGCCTGGTCGCGATCCGCAACGTGATTTCGATGAAGCACAGCGGCCTAGGTCAACTGATCGACGAGTTCACGATCCTTAACCGCTATCATGAGCGCATCGCGTACATCGACAGTTCGGCCGGCTATACGGCCACCACGGCACACATGCACGGAGCGGCGGGCTTCATCACCGGCATCGCCCCCTGGTGGCCCGAGTACGAACTGCGCTATTGGGAGCTGCTCCAGGCTGGGAAGTACCTCGAGGCCGAGCGTTATCACTCGCGGCTGTACCCGTTCGTCGCACGCTTCCACCGCGGAGCGGAGACAGACACGCACGGGGGGTTGTCGAGCAAAACGGTGCTGAAGGCAGCCCTGGAATACGTCGGATTGACCGGCGGCACGGTCCGGCCGCCGTTTCGGGGGCTGAATCAAGCGGAACGTGACGAGGTGTTTCGCTTCCTCGCCGCGGCCGATGTCCCGCGTCCGCTGTTGCAAACCGTGTGAGCACGCTCGGGGAACCGCTCGCCGGGGTGCCGGCCCACGCACGTCCTGCGGCGGGCGATCGGGATGCCGCCGTGGGGCCATCGCTCCGCCCCCGCGCCATCTAGCGCGGACCTGACGAGCCCGCGAATTCGTGGCGTCCGGCCGACGGACAACGCGCGCACGCGGCGAGCCCCGGCCATCGTCGTCCGGCCCATCGCGGCGATAACGGGGGTTCGTTCCCGCGCGCCACGCTCGCGTGTCGGGCATCAAACCCATCGTCACACAGGACAACTCACAGGAGGCGTTCATGCCGTCTGCATCCGAGACCCGAGCCGCCGGTCCAGTCGACACGCGTCGCAGTCCGTGGGCGAGACTGACGACCTTGGAACTTGACGCTGTGAGGCTCACCGGGGGGTTCTGGGGCGCTCGCCAGGCGATTAACCGAGACGCGGCGCTGCCGCACGGCCTCCGCATGCTCGAGACCGCCGGCAATCTCGACAACCTCCGGATCGCGGCCGGACGCACGCGCGGCCCGTACCGTGGCCCGGTGTTCATGGATTCAGACGTATACAAGTGGCTCGAAGCGGCAGCCTACGAGGGCGCGAACGCCCGGCCGAATGACCTGGCCTCCGACATCACCTCGCTGATCGAGCTGATCGCAGCGGCACAGCAACCAGACGGGTATCTCAATTCCTACTACCAGGTGGCGCGGCCGGGCGAGCGTTGGAGCGACTTCCCAAACGGCCACGAACTGTACTGTGCGGGGCACTTGATTCAGGCGGCGCTGGCCCTCCGCCGCGCCCGAGGCGACGGGCGGCTGCTCGATATCGCGCGGCGCTTCGCCGACCATCTCGTGGGCACCTTCGGGCCGGGCACGCGCGTGGCCACGCCCGGTCATCCGGAGATCGAGATGGCCCTCGTCGAGCTGTACCGGGAGACGCGCGTCCGCGCGTACCTGGATTTGGCGCTGTTCTTCGTCGACCAGCGGGGACACGGGTGGCTGGGGCCGGGACGCTACAACAGCTCGGCACACTACCAAGACCGGGTTCCCGTTCGCGAGGCTGTGGAACTCGAGGGACACGCGGTACGCGCGCAGTACCTGGCGATCGGCATCGCCGATCTCTTCCTGGAGACCGGCGAACAGGCATTGCTCGACGCGCTCACCCGGCAATGGCACGACCTCGTCACCCATAAGCTCTATGTCACGGGAGCGGTCGGGGCGCGGCACCTCGCGGAATCCGTGGCGCAACCCTTTGAACTGCCGAACGAACTCGCGTACGGCGAAACGTGCGCCGCCATTGCGAACGTCATGTGGAACTGGCGCATGCTCTTGGCCACCGGCCAGGCACGGTACGCGGAGCTCATGGAGCGCGCCCTGTATAACGCCGTCCTCAGCGGCATGTCCCTCGACGGAGAGCGGTACTTCTACGTGAACCCGCTCGCCAGCAACGGCCGCGACGAGTACCTCAGCAGAGGCGGGTGCCGGCGACGCGACTGGCACCTCGTCGCGTGTTGCCCGCCGAACCTCATGCGGCTCTTCGCATCGCTGGGGCACTACGTCGGCACGCGCGACTCGTCGGGTCTCCAGATTCACCAATATGCACCGGCACGCATCGCGACCGAGATCGCGCCCGGCCGGCGTGTGGCGTTACGGACGGAGAGCGGATACCCTTGGGAGGGGAACATCCGGCTCGTCGTCGATGAAGGCACCGAGGCACCATGGACCTTGGCGCTCCGCGCGCCCAGCGAGAGCGCCGATGTGATCGTTCGGGTGAACGGCACCGGCGCAGCGGCAGAGCCCGATCCCGCCGGCTATCTCCGGCTGCTTCGCACCTGGAGGCCCGGGGATACGGTGGAGATGACGTGGTCGATCAGCCCCCGGTGCGTCGAGGGACACCCGTGGATTGAATCGACCCGGGACTGTGTGGCGATCGAGCGAGGGCCGTTCGTCTATTGTCTCGAGCAAGCAGACCATCCCTCGGCCCGGGTTGCGGACCTCGCGATCGACGCCACCGCGCCGCTGACCTCCGAGCGGGACCCCGACGCGCTGGGTGGCGTCACCACGGTGCGTGCGACCGGATCGCAGCTCGATACGTCCTCCTGGGACGGGAAGCCGCTGTACCGCACGGTGGGGTCCGCGCCGCCGGCGATGCGCTGCCCGACCCAGCTAATAGCCATTCCGTATTATGCGTGGGCGAACCGAGAGCAGGGACCCATGCGTGTCTGGATCCCGAAGGCGTAGCGGCGCCACGACCACGGCTTGAGCGGCGAATCTGCGAAGATCCGGCTACGGTCACCACTCGATCCGCAGCACGGCCGGTTGCGCCGGAACGCGCACGCACGTAAACGACTCGCCGTCACGCCACCAGCCAGCGCCACCCGGAGCACGTTGTTCCTGCAGGTCTCCGACGCCGTCGATCCGTACGAGTCGCGGCGGGCGCGCTGAGTGGACTTTCACGGTATAGGACCGGCCGGGAGGCACGACGGTCGTCTCGCCTCGTGGGGCCGCGACGCGGACGGTGAGACTATCGTCGCTCGAGACGCACTCAAAATCTGTGAGCGCATACGTGCCCCGGAGATACGCCCTTGTCACGCCGTCATCTTCGTAGAGACTGAACGACGAATCAGGGCCGCCATACACCAGCAGGGTCATCGCCGTCAGCGGCATCTCGTCATGGTACTGCATCGCCGGGCCGAGAGGCAGTATCGCCCCCGCCCGCACGAACAGCGGGATCCGATCAAGCGGGGCCGGCACCGTGAGGCCACGCGGGCCCTCGTAGCGTTGGTGGGTCCAAAAATCGTACCAGGTGCCGGCGGGCAGGTAGACGGGCCAGTGCGTCGCCCCTTCGCGGGTGACAGGCACCACCAGCAGGTCGTCTCCCCACAAATATTCGCTCGCCTGATTCCACGCGCGGGGATCGTCGGGATAGTTTAGCACTAAGGGCCGCATCAGCGGGAGCCCCTGCCGGTGCGCCTGCCAGGCCAGCGTGTACGTGTACGGCAAGAACCGGTAGCGCAATTCGAGGTAGTCACGGCAGATCGCTTCCACCTCCGCCCCATGCGCCCACGGAACGTGCTCGCGCCAGACACGCCCGTGGGCCCGAAAAATGGGACAAAACGCCCCAAGTTGGATCCATCGCACAAACAGCTCGTTTGAGTGCGGCGCCACCCGGTAGAATCCACCGATGTCGGTGCCCCAATACGGCACACCCGACAGGCCCAGGTTCAACCCGACCGCCGCCTGGGCTTCGAGGCTGGGGAACGTCGCATCGATGTCACCGGACCAGCAGGCCGCGCCATAGCGCTGCATGCCGGGGCCGCCGGACCGGCACAACAGAAAGACCCGGTGATCGGGACGGTCGACGCCCTCCCCGTCCGCGAACGCCTGCTGGCGCATGACGTCGTACCGATTGTGCAAGCTCGCTGAGCCTCCTTGTGGCCACGCGTCTGGGGGAGGCCCCTCCCCGCCGTCGAGCCACCAGCCGTCGACGCCGAGCTTCACGAGCGGGCGGTGCTGCTGCCACCACCACGCCTGCACTTCCGGTCGCGAGAAATCCAGATAGCGTTGCCCGTCGCGATAGTTGTCCGTCGGGCGCCCGGCCGACACCACGCGAGCATACCCGGCATCGAGCACGTAGCCGCGCTCGCACGCCTCAGCATAGAGCGGGGAGTCGGGGTGCAGCACCGGATATTCGTGCGTGACCGCGTGAAAGTGCTGCGCCTGCAGCTCCGCGAACATCGTCGCCGGGTCCGGCAACACCCTCGGTTCACATTCGAGATGCCCCACGCCGCGGTTCCACCCAAGGGCCTGCCCGTAGGTGGACAGGAAGATGAGCCCGTCGCACGGGAGCCGCTTCTCGCGGATCGTCGCCAGCAGCCCGTACCACTCGGCTGCGCTCTCGAAATGGCGTGTCGACTGCAGGTAACCTAACGCCCAGCGCGGCGGCAGCGGCGGCCGGCCCAGCAGCGTTGCGACATCGCCCAACACGTCCCGAAGGCCGCCGGCGCCGCCGAGATAGTAGAGATCCAACGGCGCCGATACACTGCGGTACTCCACCCATCTCCCGCCGTCGCCGCCTCCCACGGTCACGCCGGCTGGCTGGGCGTTGTCGAAGAACAAACCGTAGCCGAGGTGCGACAGAAGAAGCGGGATGGGAACGTCCGCGCCGTGCCCGTGGTTCACGTGATTGTTCCAGAATCTGCGTGTGACCCCACGTCGATCGAACTGCTGCCCGCCCTCACCGAGCCCATAGAAGTGCTGCACGTCCGTCGCCTCGAGACGAACGTGCACCCTTGGTGAACACTGTAGCTCGGCGAGCGGCAAGCACACGCGCGTGTTTCCGAGGCGATCAGCGAACGTCACGCACCACGGATCGGTCGTGACACCCACCATGATCCCGTCCGTCGCGATGGATGCCGGGGGTCCGGCCTCCTCAGTAAATGCGGCGCACGACCATTCTCGTACGGGAACGTACGACGACTCGGGCGGCTGAGAGCCGTTGCCAAACCGGATGCGCACAATGCGCGGGGTGCAGATGGTAATGGCCACCGGAACCGGTGCCCCGGTGACTGTGAGCGTCGCGCCCGTGCGACGCCAGACCTTATGCGTCATCGCCGCGGGACAAGCTTCGACTCCTCCGGGTTGGAATTCGGGTTGCGCGCAGCGCCGGTGGGGCTTGCACGGCTTGCGCCCTCACCACCGCATCCACATCCACGAACTGAAGCACTCACGGGGTCTCGAGCGCGCGCGTCGGTCAACGCCATGCTGCGACTCTCCACGCGTTTTGCACGTGGCCACGCGTTGGAGCTAGGGTTCGTGTGCTCGTAGATCGGTGAAATGGAGTGTTCTCACATCGTCGGTCGGCACGAGCACGAAGATTGGTTGCGTGACCGGCGATCATCGTCTGAGATAGTCGTCCGTCTTCTGAATCCAATCACGCCGCGGTGGACTGAAGAAATCCATTTCGACCGTATCCTCCAGCATCTCGGCTCCATGAGGAGTCCCGCCGGGTATCAGGAGGACGTCACCCGGATGTACGATGCGATCGCCGTCCGGGAAGGTGAACCGCATGAGACCCGAAATACAGTAGGTGAGTTGCTCGTTTTCGTGCTCATGGACCGGGACCAAGGTGCCTCGCTTAAACTCCAGGTACCCTGCCATGAGACGGTCTCCCCACAACAAGCGCCGTACCATCCCGGGGTTCACGACTTCAGGTTCAATATCCGTCAATCGGCGGTGCACCGGCGGTTTGACCATGGCCCCCTCCTGCGATTGCTGGACCTCATCCGACCACGTGTGGATACGTGACACGGATTCTATGATGGACCGGGCACTCCCTGTGACTGCTCTTCAACACGACCGGTCGGAGGAAGACACGGGCCGAAGCAAGTTGAATATCGCACAAGGTAGATGCCTGATTTCGTGAAATCCGCCCGCGCCTTCGTTGATCGCAAGTCATGCGGCGCTAACAGAAGGGAGGGGTCACAGTGAATCTCCAGCTTGAAGGGCAAGGCGTCCTCGTGACCGGAGCCAGCAGAGGCCTCGGGAAAGCCATCGCCCGCGCCTTCGTGCAGGAGCGTGCCCGTGTCGCTATCTGCGGGCGCGACTTGAGTACGCTCGAAGCCGCAGCGAAGGAAATCGGCAGCGGCGTCGCACCGATACAGGCAGACGTTGCCAAGACCGAAGATATCGATCGATTGGTGGAGGTTGCGGTGGCCGAGTTGGGACGCCTCGACGTCCTCATCACAAACGCCGGAGGGCCCCCGTCGCGACCCTTCGCAGAAACAACCGAAGCCGATTGGGCGGAAGGAATCGCAGCGAACTTGATGAGTACCGTGCGCCTGTGTCGAGCCGTCGTGCCGCATATGCGGCGTCACGGCGGTGGACGCATCATCAACATCACGTCCTTCACCGTCAAACAACCACTACCCAACCTCGTCCTGTCCAACTCGGTGCGTCTGGCCGTCGTCGGGCTGGCGAAGACGCTGGCGGCCGAACTCGGGCCGGACAATATCCTCGTCAATACGGTCTGCCCGGGACCAATCGCGACGGAACGGCTTCAGCACCTGACCCAGGTATACGCAGATCGCCAAGGGGTGCCCTTTGAGGAGGCCGAGCGGACGCTGTGGACGAGTCAAATCCCGCTGGGTCGAGTCGGGCGACCCGAGGAGTTTGCGGATGTCGTGGTGTTCTTGTCATCCCCGAGAGCAAGTTTCGTGACGGGAACAACGCTGCAAGTCGATGGGGGTATCGTGAAAGGAACGATGTGAATCGCCACTGCTCCTGAGAATCCAGTGCGTTCGGTGAGTCTACGTTCACTCCCCAACGTGGTTGGTGGCATCATGACCTTCTTCCAAGACCCCACGCCTGCTCAAGCGCCCAAGCGATCCGCACCAGTTCGGCGTCACGCCCCCAGTGTCCAATCACCTGGATCCCGACAGGGAGTGTCGTCCCCGGCACGGGGAGCGTGATCACGGGATGCCCCGTTGTGTTGAACGCTCGGGTGAAACGGGTAAGCGGTCCCCGCACCTCAGGCGTCCCCAGGAGCGGCGCGACTACGGCGGTGGCGGGCAACAAAACGGCGTCGACGTCGCTCATGGCCTCCTCCATCTCCTTTCTCAGCAGGGGCTGCGCGTCGCAGGCATGGAGGTAGTCGACCGCTGATACGCCCAATCCCCGCTCGAGGTGTGCGCGAACGTCATCGCCGTAGCGGCTCGCATCTTCCTCGAGCCATCGCCGATGGTACGCGGCGGCCTCCGCGAACAGGATAATCCGACCCACCTCGGAGAGTTGTGCGAGGTCGGGAAACGGGATCTCCGGGAAGTGGGCGGCGACCCGACGCCAGGCGGTATCCGTTTCGGCATCGAGATCCGAGACCCACCCCGCCGGCACGGCGAGCCGCAGCGAGCCAAGCACGCGCGGGGCCTCGGGCACCAAATCGGGAACATCGCACATTGTGGCGAGCGCTCGCGCCGCGGACAGCACGTCGGGCGCGAGCGGCCCAAGCGTATCCAGCCTCCGGCTCAACGGAATCACGCCCTCGGTCGAAACCGTGCCCACGGTCGGTTTGAAGCCGACGACGCCGCACAATCCAGCGGGGATCCGAATCGACCCCCCCGTGTCACTCCCGACCGCCCAGTCGCACATGCCGAGCGCAACCGCGGCGGCCGATCCACCCGATGAACCACCGGGTATCCGCCTCGGGTCGCGCGGGTTGAGGACCGCGCCGTAGTGCGGATTCCCGCTGGTCACGCCGAACGCCCACTCATGGAGGTTCGCCTTGCCCACCACGACGCACCCGTGGGTGCGCATGCGCGCGATTACCGGTGCGTCGTCCGCGTCGACGATGTTTGGCAGAATCGCCCCTCCACCGGTGGTGACCGTACCCCGGACCCGAACGAGGTCTTTGACGGCGACGACCGGGCCCTCGCCTTCCTCGGCGGTCACCGAGATGAATGCGTTGAAGTGCGAGAGCTCCCGGATACGTACACGTGCGTCGCTTGCAATCATGCAGCGCCTCCTTCCCCCAATCGTCCGACGCGTCGGCCCGCCATCTCTACTACGGTGGTCGTCTACCGCCACCTGCCGTTGATTGATCGCTGCTTCTATGGCTGCGTCAAGAGGTGGATGGAGTGTGGATATTCGAGACCATCCAATCGAAGGCGTTCCGGGGGCGCGACGGGTTCAGGAGCAGTGTCGTAAATCCAGCGCGGTGGTGCTCGGAGAGACACATCGACCTAAACCTGTGGAGCGGCCGCCCCGGGGGACAGCGCGCTCAGTGTCCGACGGCGTTGGTGACCGTAGTGGAAAGAGAACCCCCGACGGGTGGCTTAGGAAGACCGCGGCCTGTCCTCTTCCTAAGTCGTCTGAGTCGCATACGGCGACATCCCAGTGAAGAACATCCCGGCCTACCGCCAAAGCCATGGCGACGTGTGGGCATTTAACCCGTCTCACTGATGGCAACCGGTGCGGTTCAGGGATGCCGAGATGCTGAGAGCTGCCTCCTTCAGCCGCCGCCCGCCGCCTCGACCGCCCGCTCCAGGGCCAAGCGATTGACTGCGGCAACCTCGGTTGCGATGAGCCGTTCGACTTTGCCGATCTCGGCATCAACGCGCGCCATGATCTCTTTCGAAACGGCCGCCGCCTGCTTCGTCGGCGCGGCATCGGCCACGGATACAGTGTTGATCAGGTCCACGAGCGTATCATTGAGACCCGCGGGGTTGCGGAGCACGTCGCGATCCGACTCGCGATGAACGTCCACGAGCACGCCTTCGACCTCCGACAGCCGTTCCACCACGGCCCCTGCCTGCGCGACAAGATCGCGCGTGCCACTTTCCGATCCCGCAGCCAGTACCGTAAACCGTTGCTTCAGCCGACGGATGCGATTGACCGTCCCGTGGACCTTGCCGAGCGATGCCGTCAATTCCCGCAAGAGTTCGAACTGCTCGCGGTACGCCTCCGGAGTCGTCGAAAGGCGCGGATCCTTCACGACCGAGAACTCCGCGGCCATCGTCTCCGAATCCAGCGACATCTCGACACGATATCGGCCCGGTACCACCGTGGGCCCGCTCGGTGGATCGGCCGGCTCCGCCAGCGGCTTGTTGCGCGGCGGAGCGAGGCTTGTATCGAGCGTCTCGGGCCCCGGATATTTGAGATCCCACACGAACCGGTTGAGCCCGGGGCGAACCGACGGGCGCTTCGCGGCCGGCAACGCACCGTCGTCGCTGCGGAAGCTCGCGATCGCGGCCCCCGAGGCGTCACGGATCGTGAGCGAAACCGGGCCGGAAACGCCGTCGTCCAGCCAGTAGTAGATGATCGCGCCGTTCGGTGGGTTCTCTCCGACGTCGAGATATTCGCGCCCGCTCGTCCCGTCCGGCTTGCGAAACGTGCGGATGCCGCCGCCTACCCCGGGGGCGACCGCGAACGCGACGCCGCTCGGCCGGAGACCTCGCAGGGCACCGAAATGCAGCTTGTTCCGAACCGTCGTGCGCGGCTCAAAGAGGCGACGTCCCTCTTTGCCCTCGACGAAGCTTCTGAGTGGTGTGATATCGTCCAAGATCCAGAAGGAGCGGCCGTGGGTTCCCGCGACCAGATCCGCCCCCTTGATCTTCAGATCGTAGACCGGCGCGATCGGCAGGCCCCCGCCCATGCGCATCCAGCTGCGCCCGTCGTTCAGGGTGAAATAAACGCCGGTCTCGGTACCGACGAACAACAGTCCCTTGCGCACCGGGTCCGCACGCACGACGCGGGTGATCTCATCCTTTGGAAAATCGCCGTTGATCGATTCGAACCGCCGCCCGGCGTCGGTGCTGCGGAACAAGTACGGACGGTAGTCCGCAAGCTTGTAGCGTGTCGCCGCGAGATAGATCGTGTCCGGGTCGTGCGGCGAGATCTCGACGCACCCAACATACGCGAGCTCCGGCATGTCGGGCGGCGTGACGTTCTGCCAGCTCTTGCCGCCGTCTCGCGTCACATGAACGAGCCCGTCGTCGGTCGAAGCCCAGAGCTCCTCCCGCAGGTGCGGCGATGGGGCGAGCGACGCGCATGTCGCGTGCACCTCCGCCCCGGCGCTTTCATGCGTGATGTCGCCGCCGGAATGCCCCTGACGGCTCTTATCGTTGAGACTCAAATCCGGCGATATTTCCTCCCAGCTCATGCCCTCGTCGCGGCTGCGAAACACGTGGTTCCCGCCCGCGTAGAGGGTGCCGCTGTCGTGCGGTGAGAAGACGATCGGGAACGTCCAGGCGAAGCGGTAACGCATGTCCTTGGGTGCGATGCCGGTCGATTCCTCGGGCCAGACGTTGACCAGTTGGATCTGCCCGGTGCGATGATCGTAGCGCTGCAACGCCCCGGCGCCGCCGGGGCTCGAGCCGATCGCGCCGCAAAAGACGATGTTCGGATCTTTGGGATTGACGGCAATAAAGCCGCTTTCCCCGGTGCCGGGATAGGTGCAGTCGCCGAGGGTGATCGCGCCCCAGACGGTGGCGCTCGGCGCTGAGATCGAGGAGTTGTCCTGCTGCGTACCGTACACGCGATAGGGATGCTGGTTGTCGGTGTCGATGCGATAGAACTGCGCCGTCGGCTGGTTGTAGATCGACGACCATGTCTCGCCGCCGTTGAAGCTTGTGCAGGCGCCGCCGTCGTTTCCCTCGACCATCCGGTTCGGATCGGTAGGATCGATCCAGAGATCATGGTTATCGCCGTGGGGCGTCTGGATCTCTGTGAAGCCGCTACCGCCGTCGGTCGATTTCCAAAGCTGAAAATTGGCGACGTAGACCGTCTCGCCGTGGCAGGGATCGGCGAAGACATGCGTGTAGTACCAGGGCCGATGCATGAGGTCGCGATTGGACGAGACGAGCGCCCAGCTCTCGCCGTAATCCTCCGATCGGTAGAGTCCCGTCTTCTCGGCGTCCGTCTCCACGAGCGCCCAGACGCGGCCCGCGCGGGCGGGCGACACCGCAACGCCGATCTTGCCGAGGGGACTCGCCGGCAGACCCGGATACCGGGAGATCTCCGTCCAGGTGTCGCCACCATCTTTCGAGCGAAAGAGGCCGCTTCCCGGCCCACCGCTCGACAGGTTCCAGAAGTTCCGGCGCGTCTGCCAGAACGCCGCAAAGAGGATGCGGGGATTGTTCGGGTCCATCGACAAATCAACGGCGCCCGAATTGGCATCTCGATAGAGCACCTTGCTCCAGGTCTTTCCGCCGTCCTCTGATCGGAATACCCCGCGTTCCTCGTTCGCGCCGAACACATCGCCGAGCGCGGCGACATAGACGAGATCGGGGTCTTGCGGATGGATGCGGATGCGCCCGATGAACCGGGTCTCGCGGAGACCGAGATGGCTCCAGGTGCGGCCCGCATCAGTCGATTTGTACACACCATCGCCATAGGAGACATCGAGCCGGATCGCGGTTTCCCCGGTGCCGGCATAAATCACGTTGCGATCCGAGGGAGCGATGGCGAGTGCGCTGATCGAGGCCGAGCCGAGGTACCCGTCGCTCACGCAACGCCAATAAGTGCCGCTGTCGGCCGTCTTCCAGACACCGCCGGCGCAGGCGCCGAAATAGAACACGCTGCGATCTTCCGGGTCACCCGCGACGGCGACGACGCGGCCGCCGCGCGGCGGCCCGATGCAGCGCCATTTGAGGGCCTCGAGTCTCATCGTCGAACCGGAGCGCTCTGCCATGGAAAGTTCCCCCGTCGCATGTTCCCCCCCTCTGAAACGTTGCCGCCTCCGCCACCCCGCTTGCCCGTTTAGGGCACGGAACCGATGCCGAATCGACCGGACGCATCGACCTCGGTACGGACGCACGGGGCGCTTACCCAGGCTTCCGGCCCCGGCGACCTCGATTCAGGATTCCCATTCTGACGCCCGCACTCCTTTCGGCAATGGGAGCCCAGCCCTTTTCCGCGAGCGCACGGGCCTCATCTCGGTCGGTTCCGAAAGAGCCTCTCGTGCTTCCGCTACCATGGCGAAACAACGGACCAAACTTCGCATACCTGGCGAGAAGGAATTCAGTGGAACAGGAGACGAAGTCAGGGCGTATAGCGCGCAGGTAAGGGTGCCGCCTATCCGTGTTTCAGGGCTTGATGACGCGGCACTGCAGCGAAATTCGAGTGACACACGCGGAAGACAAGCGCAGGGAGGGATGGGTGTGAAAAGATGGCTATCGGTACAGACTCAAGCTGCGGCTTCAGCGATCGCGATCGCCGTCGGTGTGTTGTTTGCGATCCTGCCTCAGGACTGGATCGAAGAGCGATTCGGAATCGACCCTGATGCAGGGAATGGTTCCATTGAGCGCCTGCTTGTTGGCGTACCGCTCGCCCTAGGTGCGGCGCTTGCTGTCAGCGCGATCGTAAGTTTTCTGCGGAGACAGTCTCAGCGCTCGTCTGCGAGCTAACGAATCGCTCGACGAGTAGTTGTAAGTGATGAGAGCCCGCCTTCGTTATGAGAGCGGGCTCTCTGTTTCTCTTGCACACCGCCACCAAGCAGGCCTTGGTGGGCGATGCAGGTATTGAGCCTCCCCACTGCCGCACCAGCCCATTCCAATCGATGACGACGACCTGCTCGGGACCGCGTGGTACGCAAGGGTTTGCGCGTATGCGCTCCCTGGGGAATCGGCTCATCGTCCGATGACGCGCATCCGGCCTGCACTCAATTTGCACCTACCACACGAGGCGACTGTTCGCGCGCTATCGTGTGGAGCTAGATGAGAAGAGTTCGAGCGGAAAGATGTCCCTCAGTTCATTCACTGGACCGCGCTGGTGGTGGGCGCAGTACTAACACAACATGTGCGCTTCCGATACCTCCGTAGGAGAACCGGAGTGCGGCCGACGCGCTAACGCATCCCGCGTCCGAAGCCGCGGAGCGATCTGTACAAGACCGTTGGGTCAATTACGCTGTCTCGTACATACCTGCCCGTCGTAGCAGTCGCGCCAGCTATTGATCGCTGAGTTGTGCACCGCGAATAACCCCACCCTGTCGCCCGATGAAGTATTCTATGTAACGGCTCAGTGAGACAGCCGTTTATCCGGACCCCGAGTTGATCCAAGGCCCGATCTCCACGGCTGTCGCTAGCGTTTGGCAGGGGCGATCAACTGGGTCGGGGGCTTTACCGGAAGAATCAGGGGCGGGCGAGGCGGCTGGGCGAAATCGAAGTCGCGGGCCAGGTCGCCCAACTGCGGCATGTTTTCTCGGACGTCGGGACGAGGGTCGGGACGGCCGTCGGTTCGAGGGGCGAGACGCTGTCCCGCGAGGAAATCATCCTCGACGAATTTGACGTAGGCATCGAAGCTGAGCACCTGCTTGTCGATGAACCCCGGCCTCGCGTAGGGTGAGATGACCAGTCCCGGCACGCGCAGCCCATATCCGTTCTGATCGACCCTCGTAGGCACCACGTGGTCGTAGAATCCGCCCCAGTCGTCCCAGGCCAGGAAGATCGCGCTATCGGCCCAGTTGGGGCTGCGCATGACCGCGTTGACGAGCATCGTGACGTACGTCTGACCGGTCGACACGAGGGCCGGCGGGTGCTCGCTCACGTCGCCGGACGGGGTGACCCACGACACCGCCGGGAGCGTGCCGCTCTTCGCGGCCTTGAGGAAGGTGCCAATCGGTTGGATGTTGTCGCGTTCGTGGTCGGCGTTGACCGTGTCGAACCACGGCAACGGATTCCAGATTCCAGGCGTCTTCGCATCCTGCCGTACAGGCAGGCAATCCACCTTCGCGTCGTCCTCGCAGTCGGGTTCGGTCCCCGCCACGATGTAGTAGCCCCAGCTCACCCCGTTGTTATGGAGGAGGTACGTCAGGTCGGTCCAGGCGTAGATCGGGGGCCGGATCTGGGACGCGGGCCGCCCGGCGCGGAAATCGGGCGGCAGTCCTGGCGCCTGCAGGGCATTGACGCAGCTCGAAGGATTGTGGTTTGGGCAGCGCGCTGACCACTCCGACACCATGAACAGGTGCGCCGGCAGACTCCATGAGGCGTTCGGCTCGAACATGTGATCCTGCAGCACGAACTTGCGCGCGTAGGCCCAGTAGTTGGGGATGTCGGTACCATCATGGTACCCCATCACGTCTGGCGTTGCCGATTCCGAGCACGCCGGATTGAACGGATTCAAGCAGCCCCGCGCGCCGGCTTCCGCTTGGCGTACGAAGCCATCCATCCTGCCGCCGTCGACGTCGGCGACCGCGTTGGCCGCACCGTGTGGCCCGCCGCCGTTCTCATCGTGGTGGTCAGGATAAGGTGCGACGCACTGCCCGGATCGAGGATCAGGAGCACACACGGTCGGCTTGCCATCCTTCACCGGGATGCCGTCGGCGCCTGGGTACGTGCCGAAGTAATGGTCGAATGAGCGATTCTCCTGCATGATGATGATCACGTGCTTGATCACGTGAATGTCTCGTGGCGCGGCGTCACCGTACTGCTGTAGTGGCACGAGGAGTACCAGAACGATCGCGACGGCAAAGACGCGTGTCATGCCCTTTCCTCTCGTGCGTGTGGAGGAGATGTTTCCGGCTCATTATAGCCCATATCGAGAAACCAAGGCCACGATCACCATCTGAACCAAGTCTACGTGCAGGTCGCGAAGACCGGGGACCGCATCCGCGGCGCGGATACGCCGCGGTGACACCAGGCGTTATAATGGCTGCAGAGCGACGTTGGGAGGAACGCGGTGTACGTTCCCACACACTTTAAGGAAGATCGCGTGCCAGTACTTCACGACGCGATCCGGCGGTTTGGCTTCGGCACGCTCGTCACGCACGGCTCAAGCGGTCTGGAAGCCAGTCACATTCCACTGCTGCTTGACGACAGCCAGGCGCCGTGTGGGACGCTGCACGGCCATCTGGCCCGGCCGAACCGCCAGTGGAAAGACATCGGATCCGGCACGCACGCGCTGGCGATCTTCCTCGGGCCGAATACTTATATCTCGCCATCGTGGTATCCGACCAAGCAAGAGACCGGCAAAGTCGTCCCGACTTGGGATTACCTGGCGATCCATGCCTACGGCGAGATCCATACCTTTGACGACCCCGAGCGGTTGCGCGAACACGTGACACGACTCACCAAGGCGCACGAAGGCGGCCGGCCGGCGCCGTGGGCGGTCAGCGACGCACCGTCCGAGTTCATCGACAGCATGCTGCGGGGCATCGTGGGCGTGGTCATTCGCATCACCCGCCTTGAAGGCAAGTGGAAGATGAGCCAGAACCGCCCCGCCCAGGACCAGGCCGCCGTCCTGGAGGGACTCATGGGCGAAGGCGGCCTTGATCAGGCGGCTGTTGCCGACATTATTCGGAGTCGGCTTAAGGAACAAGCGTAACGGACGTCCACCCCGTGCCCGACGTTCGGCCGGGGCAGAGCCCACTCGTATTGGCGCCGGTCGTAGCTCAAGACGGACTCGCGTGCCCAAGCGAATATCCCTTTGGCCTCCGCTTTGTGCGCCGAGTAGCACCTTGGTCCCATTAGGACTGGATCCAGACCCAGAGGGCACCGGTAATCCTCATTGCTGTCCTTCCACATCGGGTGCAACGGTTGTTGCTCCCACAGCACAGATCGCATCGGCAAGGTCTGGTTCGAGGCCGTAAAGTTCCCTCACTCGTGTTTCCAACTCCATTATGCGAACATCTCTCTTTGCCTCTTCTGGTTGGCTCGATAGGAGCCTACCTAGACGTGCCAACGTAGCGTCATTCATTGCAAGCAGCGGGACGAGAAGACGATCCAACTGCGAAACGCGAATGTAGGGGAAAAGCGTGTCATCCATGTTAAACGTCGCCCGTAGGATGCCCCTTGCTAACGCAGAATTTAACAGCGCTGCGGCGGCGTACGGATCTAATTCTCCCTTCGCCCGAGCAATGTAGATGGTGTTAAGGACGTACGCTCCAGTCTCGTCGACTGCAGCGATCAGAGTCTGGGCCACTCGACGCACGAGGAGTTTCGGGACGGCACGATACAGCGTCGGGAGCTTAAACTTCTTCTCATCATGTAGATCGACTCTAATCCAGGCGGTAGGAGGGGCGGCGAAAGCCGTCATGGCCTCGCCAACTATTAAAGGGTGGGTCCCCGGAGCCTTTGTTCTCGATACCGCGAGGTCTCCCTTACCTGCTTCGACGCCCCTAGTCCACTCTACCAGCTCGCTCAATGGAACCAGTTTCTCATGCTTCGCGCCGGCGTAGAGTGCGAAGAAAGCTCGTTCTGGAAGCATGTACGTGAAAATGGCAAAGGGGACCCGACTCATCACGGCAATGGGAACGTCCGTCCTCTTCAGGAAGCTCGGGGGTTGCCGACCATCGACGATGCACAGAGTCCCCCGAGAACGTCTGTCGACTATGCATATGCTCGCCTCCACTCCGGAATCGGCGAAGCACTCCCCACACGGTCCGTAGAGAATACTGCCCGCGGCCATCAGAAGCGCTCTCAACGCTTGATAGCTTTCAGATAGAAAAAATGGCTTGGGGACAATGAGCCCGACGCTTGCATGAATGCTTGCGATGCTTGGCCAGTGTACACTCCCGAGAGCGAGTTCGTAGAAGAGTGCGCCTTGATCCCACTGTCCAATGGCCAGCGCATATCGATGTTCAAGGTAACGTTTGAGAGCGTCCTCCATCCCCCGCTTTACATTAATGTATGGCGGGTTCCCAATCACGGCGTCGAACCCTGCGCCTTTCAAACGTTCGAAGGTCTGCGCCTTCCCAAGGCGCGAACCGTAGAATACTTCGGGGAACTCTAGTTCCCAGTGGAAGAAGCGCCTCTCGTGCGAGATCCTCTCGGTGGTTCTCAATATCAGTTGATACTGCTCAGTGTCGAACATATACGCAGCGCGACCGCTCGCCCAATTGAAGAGGTCACCACTCTTCAGAATCTCGTCGAGAACGGCCGACCCATTTTCCTTGCGCTTGCTCGCAAAAACACCGCCATCAAACCAGCGTGCAGTGTGGATGTCAAGTATCCTCTTGAATGGCGTAAGGAGATTCGACGCTCGTCGATATTCAGTGCGGGAAGTATCAACCTGAGTGGCAGTCGCGTCCGGCAGTCCACCAACTAGGATCATTCCCTGAATCGCCTGCTGCAGCCCCTGCCAGTCGCTTGACTCGGACAGCTGCAACTGGCCTTCGCGCGCACGAATCTCGTCGACCTCCGCGACAGTCACGCCGATCAGAGCATTACCGCAGCGGAGGTGGTGATCGAGAAACGACAATGGGGCGCCTAGAGTGAAACAGTCCAGCCACAACGAGACTTTGGCCAGTTCAACAGCCATCGGGTTGAGGTCTACGCCGTAGATGCAGCGCTTAAGAACGTGACGCTTGAGAAGGTTTACTTCGGTCAGCCGCCGCTCGTCGATTGTAATGCCTCGTTCTGCCATCTCTTTCAGGATGGTCTGGCGAGTGCGGTGGAGTTCCGTGAAGACGGGATTCCAGGGGAAGGCGTTCAGGAAGTCCAGAATCTTGTCCGTGATGAAATCCACGGCCTCCACCAGAAAATGCCCTGATCCCATGGCTGGATCGAGCACCTTCAGGTCAAACATCTCGGCGACCAACTCCTGTCCGATGAGGTCGGCCTTCTCCGATGGCTCTGGTCGGACATGCGCTTTGCGAGAGCCATCTTGCCGTTTGAAAAACTCTTGTCGCCGACGTTGGGCGTCCCGCAGCTTCGATCGCAACGCCTCAAACTTCTCACGGAGCACAGGGCCAACAGTGTGCTGAACGATGTAGTTCACGATGTAATCGGGAGTGTAATACGACCCAGTAGCTTTGCGCTCGCGGCGATCGTTCTCGAGATAGGCTTGACCCTTGTTGATCACCCGGCCATGGTGTTCGGCTCGCTCTCCCTGCGACTTCGATAGGCCCGCCAAGGAAACATAGACCTCACGGCCCTTCTCCTTGACAATGGCCAGTGTGCGGTCGGCGATTCGCACCCTGAATTCCAACAATCCTTCGTAAATCGAACCCAGGTGCCGTACGCCTAGTGACTTGTAGTCAATGGCCACCAGGTCATGACGCTTCGGGTCTTCGTCGCGGGCTAGCAGGTCGAGTGCGCGGGCTAAGTGGTAGTTGGGAACCTTGTGTGAGCGAAGGAAGCGGGCGTTCGCGCCTTCAGGGGAGTCGTCCTTGGCATCCGGTAGGGAGATGAACAGCCCACCATCGTAGGTCGGTACATTGAGATCGGGGTCACCTTGGTCGATGACCTCAAAGAGCCGTCCGAGTCGATCATAGAGCTCGTAGTCGGTTTGGCTGAAGCGTTTCCGTAGCCGGCCGTCGGCCTCATCCGCGATCGGCCCCACGGCGTCGGCGATCTCGCGCTTGAGCCTCGCGAGGCTGGCCGCCCAGTAGCCTCGCACCTCCCTAACGGGCAACAGGTCTCTAGCTTCTGCGTATAGGAGGAAAAGCAGACGATACAAAAGGGTCAGGGTGCCCTGATAGATTTCATCTAAGCGCTTTTGTGAGATTGCGGTGTGCCGACCGTCGCGCTGGTGGATGGACGTAATGAAGCCCTCAACGAGGTGCGGAAATGTCTGGGTGAACACCCGCTCCTTTAGCCGCTCACCCAGCTCCTTTGCGTAGTCTTCACTCTCGGCCAGCACCAAATCTAGGAAGGAGAGCGTTTGTGTTGCACCCCCGCGTGCAACCGGCGCAGGCTCAAAGGCTTGTTGGCGGAAGAAGAGCCAGAAGTACCGGAACGCCTCGGCAGAATCGCTCCCGTTCGCAATCGATGCCGTCACCGCTTCTTCTAAATCCACTTCGTAGTAGTTGGTGGCGCGGGAGTGAGCCTTGGCAGAGTAGAGCCGCCACTGCTTGCCATTGGTGACGATAACCCATGGGACTTTGCCGTTTTCCAACAAGCTCACGACGATGGCGCCAGGATTCTCCTCAGGCGATTCTCGATCGTGATGCTCGTCCTTGCCGTCGAGTGATCGGCCCCAGGAATAGGCAAGGCAGGCTGCCATTGTTGTGTCCAGTCCAGCATGGGTAGACAGGAGGTAGTCAGGTTCAACCCCCTCACCACCTGCCCTCTCGCCTGCGCGAAATCGGAAGCCCAAGATTTCAAGGGTTGGCTCGACGATTAGGCGACGCAGTGGTTCTTCTGGCTGCCCAGAAACATCGCTTGCCGACCGGAAGACCTCGCGCAGTCGCAGGAACGCTGGCTTCGGATCCTCCACCCAGGCGGGGTTCTCACGGAGACGCTCTAACAGGTAGTAGTCGGAGAAGAGGCCACGGTTGTTGAAGAAGTCTTCGGACCAATCGGCGACGTCGTAAGCAGCACGTAGACGTTCGTATTGGCCGTATCCGTCCGAACCAGCAAAGACGAACCTCCGCAGCGCCCGCAGACTTGCCCGGGACGGATTCCTGCGCTCGACCGTCAATACTCTGGGCCGGATGCCGGCATGAGGCGTGCCGATGCCTAGGGCATCGTGCGACATAGATGACAGGTAGCGCTCCAGCAGGACGAAGTCGATTTGCTCGTAGTCACTGGTTAAGACCAAGAGGTAGTTGCCAGCACGGTTGCGGAATGTTCGGGCGAGGGCGCGAGTGAGGGAAAGCGTAACGCTGGAGACTTCGAAAAGGTAGACCTGAAGTCCCTCATTGTCCGCGATCAGCTCGACCCGCCTCAGTGAGCGAACCGTGCCCTCAGCGGTGATGCCAAGGTTGGCCGGAGGTTGCGGCGTCCGCGCGTTGGTCTGATACCCAAGGCGGGCGAAGAAGGCCGCGACTGCGTCGGCCGTGCCAAGCTGCTGGAGGTCACGCGGGGACACCGTCAGGTCGCCGATCAAAGTGGCAACTCCTAGATTCGGTTCGCCGAGTCGTTCTTGTACGTCAGCATTCATCAATTCTCAACGTGCTCGGTCTCGCCCTCCCAGACCCCAAAATACTGGGGGCATCAATCAACAGCCGGTCACCACCCCCCGCTTCGCTGCCGCTTACGCTACTCGGCGGCCTCAACATTGTTGCTGCTCCGCAATTTCGACAAATCGGCACAGCGCGTTGATCAGGCGCATTTGATCAATGGTTCTCGCCCGTGACTCGAGCAGGCGCGGGCTAGCGACAACGAACGCCAAACACATGGCCCGTGAGACGGCAACGTTGAGGCGGTTTCGCGAGAAGAGAAACTCGAGGGTGCGCGGGATGTCCTCGCCGCTTGACGTAGCCATCGAGAAAAAGACGACCGGCGCTTCGCGGCCCTGAAACTTATCGACGGTGCCGGCTGGCACGCCGCGGAGGCCAGCCGCATCGAGGGCTCCACGGAGACGGCGGACCTGCGCATTGTACGGGGCCACGACCATGAAGTGGCTCGGGCCGAGCAGCTGCGTCACGCCGTCCTTGCTTGTCCATGGCGCGCCGAGCATGGCCCGGATCCGGGTGGCCACGGCGACGGCTTCTTCGGGTGATGCGGACGCATTCCCCGTGTGGTCGACGGGAAGGAATCGCAGACCGGTGCCGAAGGCGGTACCCTGGCGAGCAACCTCAGGGACGCCCGTGAGCCGGTTGTCGTAAACGACCTCCGAAATGAAGTGGCAGACGTCCGGGTGCATCCGCCGGGTGTGCTCGAGGAAGACGCCCATATGAGGCGGGATGGTGGCGTCTTCGCCGAGGAGATGCTCCAGGACTGAGGCGCTGGTGCCAGGAGGGTGCGTCCCTTGCGAGACCTGTGCGAGCTGGAGAGGATCGCCAAGAAGGATGACGTTCTGTGCCGCCGTGCCCATAGCGAGGGCGTCGGCGAGCGCGACCTGGCCGGCTTCGTCGATCACGAGCGTGTCGATCACCGGGTGTTGCGCGCCGTCGAGATCCTCGTGGGCGAATAGCCACGCGGTGCCAGCGAAAAGCTGCACGTCGGAAGGGGCCTCGGCGAAAGTGGCGACGTCCGTCGTGCTGGCGATGGACCGGCTGTTGTAAACGGACTCGTCGTTGGTCGCCGACGCTTTCTTGAGGCCGCGGAACCGGACGCACTCGATGCGCGCGGCTCGCTCGATCTCATCGAGCAGGTTGTGGATCGCTTTGTGGCTGGTTGCCGCAACGCCGACACGGCGTCCCCTAGCCATAAGGTCCACAGCGATGCGCGCGCCAGTCCACGTCTTGCCCGTGCCGGGCGGGCCCTGAATGAAAAGATAGCTCCGGTCCAAGGACGCCGCGAGGCCCCGGAGATCGGAGAGACCCGTCGTTTGGATGGTCGGGCGCGGCCGACCCGTCGTGCGGGGCGGGGTACGCGCCAGGATATCGCGGAGCGCGGGATAGCCTCCGTCAGCGGCGAGGATGGATCGGGCGAGGCGGGCCAGCGCGTCCTGCTGCGCCCATGTCTGGATCGGTCCGCCAGGGATGAGCGCGCGCGGAAGCGCGACATCGGCGAGGCTGGGCCCGCGGCGCACGGTGAGTATGCCGGTGGCGTCATCGAGCTCGTCAATTGTCCCCGCGGACTCCTTCGTCGTCGGATCCACAGGCGAGTCGCCCGGCGCAAGTTTATGTTGCTGTTCGGGAAACCGCAGCGGGTGCGCGAAGGAGCGCTTGACCATCACTGGAGCGCCTGCCGGTTCGAGACCACCGATGGCCTCGGCATCCTCGACTAACTGCTCGGTTGTCATCTGATCGCGCCGCTCGAAAAACCACCACCAGGCGGGACGAGCTTCGCGACGGTGATACTCGAGCAGTTCGCCGGCGAGCCAGCGCGACGCGCCGGGTTCTTGCCCGTCGGTCAATGCACGGCGGAGGACATCTCGCTCGCCGCCCGGGGCGTCTTCGGGAACCTCCTCACCGACGGGGTCGGCCCACGACACGCCGTCCGGACGGTGGACAGTGAGCCAGTCCCGGAGGGCGAGGGTCGCGCGGCAGTCCTCGTCGTTGTAGGCTGCGATTGTTTCAAGGAGCGTCGGGTCGCGCGTGTCCATCCAGTGTTCATAGGCGAGCACCGCCGGCGTACCGCTCCGCAGGTCGGCGTGGCGGATAAACGCCGGAAGGGCTTCGACCTCCTTAAGCGAGTACGATGGCACACCCGCGCGGAGTCCCTGCCGGACCACAGTGAGGAGGTCGACAAAAACCTTGCGCCGGAGCAGCCGGTCCACCTCGTCCTCGCGTGTGGCATAGAGGCCCATGAGCTGGGAGACGGTGACCCGCTCGTGGGCCCCGTAGTGGTAAACGTGCATGTCCGGGTGAGCGGCGAGGCGGTCGTGGACGAGATCGACAAACGTTTCGAACAGCCGGCGCTCCCCTACCCGATCGTGCGCCCACAGGCTCTGGTACCGCCAGTCGCCGTCGTCTCGGGTGAGGAAGCCGAAAAGAAAGTGCAAGCCGCGCGCGGCTTCCCAGAACGGATCTCCTTCGATATCGAAGATGATATCGCCGGGCGACGGCCGCGGCAGCAGTTCGAATCCACACCCCGGTTCGGCGGTAAGATGATGCCAGCCGAGGCGGCCGGTCGTGCGCCGCTCGAGCTGCAGCGCGGCCTGATCGCGGAGGTTTTCGAAAATACGGGGCGCCAGGCGTTCGACCACGGTGCCGGCGGCCGATTGGGCGAGCGCCGTGAGCGCGTCGACGCCGGCCTCCCGGAGTCGAGAGACTTGATCACGCCGGATGTTGGCGGTGAGGACCAGGTGGTCTTCGTCCCTCCACCGCCCGGCGCACACCTCGCGAAACTGGCAGAGCGCGCAGTGTTCGATGGGATACGGCTCCGTGGCGGGGGGCTGCGCAATGGCAGCCTCGAAACGAGTGCGGACGCGGCGATAGTACGCTTGAAAGTCCGCGTAACGCAGCGCACGCTCTTCGCCGATGCCCAACAAGACGTGCATCTGCTCCGGCGGTGTCCCTTGAATCGCGTGAATGCTCTGTGAGTAATAGCAGAGTTGCAGGACGTACGTGGGCTTTTCCGCGCGCGCCAATTTGGCGTCCAGGGGCTCGTAGCCCCACGGGCCGAGCGCCGTCTTGCGGTCCACGCGGCGAAGGAAGTCCGCACGGCCTCGCCAGCACCCGCCAACGAACGTGGCCTGGGAAATGATCTCAGCGCCGGCGCGCATGGCCTCGACCGTGTCACGGGCCGCGTGCGCGAAGTCCCAGGTTTCTCCGACCGTGATCTCGACGACCTGCCGGCCCTCCGCGCGCAGACGGGTGAGGTAGGCTCTCTCGTGTTCTGCACCCTTGCGTCTGAGCAGGTCGGCCTGCACATCCGGAAGGTGTGGGCGCGGGCGTTGACCGCGAGCGACCTCTAGTGCGAGGGTCGTGAGATGGGCACACTCAACATAGTCATTGAGGTCGGTGGGCGAGAACAGGAGGCGCCCGTTAGCGCATTGCATTAACAACTCGTGAGCGACACGCGGTCAGTACGGGTCACCGGGCACGGCATTGGGAGGCTGGGTGGCGGGACATTGACTGTGCACGATAACGTCAGCCCCCGTTGGTAAGGACTTCGACGGTCCAGCTAAGCAGATCACTTCTTGACTCTGCCGTGGCTCCCCTATCTTAGGGCGTCGCGAGACTCCGCAGGTCCTCCAGGAACGTCCAGATTGTGCCCAGAACCGGGCTCTCTCAGCCTCGACCCAATACGAGCGGGAAAGCACGGCCCGCCATGGAATCCGCCGCAGCTCTTATGCTAAACGGAGTGGCCCAAGTGGCCCGGTACGGCCAGCACCTTTACATTGGCACTGGGCCGACAACGACCACGTTGGCGAACGCTCGCTTCGGCTGGGCCACATGGGCCATCGGCCGCGCTGCTCGGCGCCCCATCACGGCCGCACCGTCGGAAATTCTGGCCGGCGTAGTGCCACGGTTCTCGGAAATGAACCTCTGTTCGGTGACGCAATTTTCCGGCATTGGGGTCCGTGCGCGGACCAATTGATCATTCGAGGCGGAGGGACCCCATCTCCGCGCATACGTTCCCGCCATATCGTTCTCCCTATCGTCATTGCCTGTGCCGCAATTCTAAGCGATTCGTGTGGGTCAATGCGACGTCGCCGTTTCTCCAAAATCGGCGCTATTTCAGGAAGGATAGGGGGTGTACCAGTGTGTCTTACGGGGCCGAAACTCGCGCGGGCATACGGTTGCTTCGATTTGCTAGGTCATGCTTGCGATTTTAATAACCACGGGGCAAGTCAGCCCGGCTACAAGCGCCGTGCTCTGATCCTCGTACATGGCCGCCTTGCCTAAGCACGTGAGCGCACCCCGCCACTCCCCGGCGGCGAGCGACTCTTTCAATCCGCAGAAGTATTACATTTCGATAAAGAGTCCAAAGAACGTGGCATTTCTCAAGGTGAGGCGAAAGAGGGTACGCTTCGTTGCGATGCTGCCTGAGGCACGCGTCCGCGGAATAGGCAAGGCTCACACCGTCGCATCGCTCTCGCAGGGAGTCCAAGACTTCTACAACGGGCCATGTGCCGCTGGGGACATATCAGATACCAGCAATTTCAAGGAGATTGAAGAACTCATTCGCGAGTTGCTCACGCACGAGCCGGACAATGGCCACCCAATTGCGGGTCGGTGAGCGATTCACTCGTGCGCGGGCCGGCGCTGGCATCAGTCCCATAGCAAGACGAGGTCTCCCGAGTCCATCTTGGCGCCGCACTTGGGGCAGGGATGCGCGTCGGCCCAAGGTGTGATTTCCGTGCTGTGGCACATGGGGCACCTCGGCGTCTCCGGTCGAGGGCGTTGCATCGCCGGCGGGGCATCGCGGTCCACGCCCACCACGACGTCGAAGATTTCCTGGCATCTCGCACACGCCATCGTGTCGGTGAAGACGAAGAAGCCGCGGTCTGGGCGGCCCGAAACCTGAGCCTTATATCCACAGTTGACGCAGGTGAACTGAAACAATCCGCCCATGGTGGCCTCCTTGCCTAAAGCCCGATCCCCGGCAGGATGCTAGATGTTCTTGGTGCTTACTGACGATTCACCCCTAGCGAGACCGGTGAGGCAAAGTAAACCTCAATTGGCGAGTGGTCGCTAAGCCCCGACTCCCGAAACGAATGGAGGTATTGGTGACCTGCCCCCATCAGGAGGTCCAGCCAGAGTGAGAGTACCACCTGAGGCATTGGGACTTCATCCTGCGGGCCGCCGGCCGCTCGAGCGTACTCCTCCGGCGACATGTTCCCCAGGGCACTGTGGGGTCGGACATGGTTGTAGATCGTTCGCCATTCCTCCAGCGTCCGTCGGGCATCCCCGAGGGTCAGAAACCAATGGCCGTTCAAGCACTCATCTCGTAGCTTGCCGTTGAAGCTCTCGATGTAGCCGTTCTGTATCGGCTTTCCAGGCGCAATGAAGTGCAGACGCACCCCCTTTCGATAGGCCCACTGATCCACCGCACGGCCTACAGACTCGGGGCCATTATCGCTGACGATAACGGCCGGACGGCCGCGCTGGGCCACCAGCCGGTCGAGCACTTGCACGACCCGACTGCCTGGTATCGAGGTGTCCGCCTCCAGCGCCAAGCACTCGCGCGTCCGATCATCGACGATCGTCAGCACCCGAAAACTGCGCCCGGCGCCCAGGGCATCCGTCAGGAAGTCCATGGACCATCGCTCGTTCGCGCGCGTCGGACGCACGAGGGGCGCCCGTAGGCTGGCGGCGCGTTTCCGGCGCCGCCGGCGGACCGTCAGGCCTTCCTCTCGGTACAGCCGGTACACGCGCTTGTGGTTAATCATCAGGCCCTCCCGGCGAAGCAACACATGGAGTCGCCGGTACCCGAACCGCGGCCACTGCCCCGCGAGCCCCTGGAGCCGACGCCGAGTCGGCGCATCATCGGCTCGCTGGCGCT